>JBCDLQ010000346.1:0-3703 GCA_039414335.1 Pseudomonadota bacterium
CGCCAGGCCCGTTCTAAGTACGGCGCCAAGCGCCCCAAGAGTTGATGGAAGGGTGAGCTGAAATGTCCCGCAAGAAGAGTAATTTTGAACGCGACATCCTGCCGGATCCGAAATTCGGCAACGAGATGATCGCCCGCTTCATCAACATGGTGATGCAGAGCGGCAAGAAGTCTGTCGCCGAGAAGATCGTCTACGGTGCAATTGACGAGATCGAAGGCCGCGGTCACGCTGAGCCGCTGGAAGTGATCGAGAAAGCGCTTGATCATGTCTCGCCGGCCGTTGAGGTGAAATCCCGCCGCGTCGGTGGTGCGACCTATCAGGTCCCCGTCGAAGTGCGTCCCAAGCGTCGCCAGACCCTGGCCATGCGCTGGCTGATCGATGCCGCCCGCAAGCGTGGCGAGCCGTCAATGCCCCGCCGTCTGGCCGGTGAGCTGATGGATGCCATGGAAGAGCGTGGCTCAGCGGTGAAGAAGCGCGAAGACGTGCACCGCATGGCAGAAGCCAACAAGGCCTTCTCGCACTACCGCTGGTGATTCGCAGCGTCTGGCGCTGCCAGCAATAGGTTTGATGCAACGGCCGTCCTGGCCGTTGTGTTGTCTGAATCGAGGTTCTTACCGTGTCCCGCAAAGTTTCCATTGAGCGCTACCGAAACATCGGCATCATGGCGCACATCGACGCCGGTAAGACCACCACCACCGAGCGCATCCTCTTCTACACCGGCGTGTCCCACAAGATCGGTGAGGTTCATGACGGCAATGCCGTGATGGACTGGATGGAGCAGGAACAAGAGCGCGGTATCACGATTACCTCCGCCGCCACCACCTGCTTCTGGAAGGGCATGGACCAGCAGTGGCCGGAATACCGCATTAACATCATTGATACGCCGGGTCACGTCGACTTCACGATTGAAGTCGAGCGCTCCCTGCGCGTGCTCGACGGTGCCGTGGCCGTGTTCTGCGCCGTCGGCGGTGTCGAGCCGCAGTCCGAAACGGTCTGGCGCCAGGCCACCAAATACGCTGTGCCGCGCATGTGCTTCGTCAACAAGATGGACCGCACGGGCGCCGACTTCCTGCGCGTGGTCGAGCAGATCAAGGATCGCCTGGGCGCGAACGCCGTTCCAATCCAGCTGCCGATCGGTGCCGAGGAAGAGTTTGAAGGCGTCATCGACCTGGTCAAGATGAAGGCGATCTACTGGAACGCTGAAAACATGGGCACGACCTACGAAGCCCGTGATATTCCGGCCGAGTTCGCCGACGAGGCCGCCTCGGCTCGCGAATTCATGATCGAAGCGGCCGCCGAAGCGGTCGAATCGCTGATGGAGAAGTACCTCGAAGGCGAGGAACTGTCCGAAGACGAGATCATGGAAGGTCTGCGCTCAGGCACCCTGAATAACGAACTGGTTCCTGTCCTTTGCGGAACGGCCTTCAAGAACAAGGGCGTGCAGGCGCTCCTCGATGCGGTTGTGCATTACATGCCCGCTCCGACCGAGGTGAAGGCCATCTCCGGTATCGACGAGAAGGACCAGGAAGATACGCGGCCGTCTGATGACGATGCCCCCTTTGCCGCGCTGGCCTTCAAGATTGCGACGGATCCCTTCGTTGGTAGCCTGACCTTCGTGCGGGTCTATTCCGGCGTGCTGAAGTCTGGCGATACGGTCTACAACCCGGTCAAGGGCAAGAAAGAACGCGTCGGTCGCATCCTGCAGATGCACGCCAATTCGCGCGAAGAGCTGAAAGAAGTCCGCGCAGGCGATATCGCCGCTGCCGTGGGCCTGAAGGATGTGACCACCGGCGACACGCTGTGTGATCCGGCCAACATCATCACCCTCGAGCGCATGGAATTCCCTGAACCGGTGATTTCCGTCGCCGTCGAGCCGAAGACCAAGAGCGACCAGGAGAAGATGGGCATCGCCCTGTCCAAGCTGGCGCAGGAAGATCCGTCTTTCCGGGTGCGTACGGACGAAGAGTCTGGCCAGACCATCATTTCCGGCATGGGCGAGCTGCACCTGGACATCATTGTCGATCGCATGCGTCGCGAGTTCAGCGTGGAAGCGAACGTCGGCAAGCCGCAGGTGGCCTATCGCGAAACGATTCGCTCGGCCGTCGAAGCGGAAGGCAAGTTCGTTCGCCAGTCCGGCGGTCGCGGCCAGTATGGCCACGTCAAGATCAAGCTCGAGCCCCTGGAAGAGGGCGGCGGCTACGAATTCGTCGACGAAGTGGTGGGCGGCGTGGTGCCGCGTGACTACATCGGCGCCGTCGGCAAGGGCATCGAAGAGCAGATGAACAACGGCGTAATTGCCGGGTATCCCATGGTGGACGTAAAGGCGACCCTGTTTGACGGCTCGTACCACGAGGTCGATTCCAGCGAGATGGCGTTCAAGATCGCCGGCTCCATGGCCTTCAAGGACGGCGCGATGAATGCCAGCCCCGTACTGCTCGAGCCGATGATGAAGGTTGAGGCCGTGACCCCCGAAGACTACATGGGCGACGTCATGGGTGACCTGAACCGCCGTCGCGGATTGCCGCAAGGCATGGACGACGGACCGGCGGGCAAGATCCTGAAAGCGGAAGTGCCGTTGTCAGAAATGTTCGGCTACGCGACTGACCTGCGCTCTATGAGTCAGGGCCGTGCGAGCTACTCGATGGAATTCGGCAAGTACTCCGAGGTTCCGCAGAACGTGGCCGAAACGGTCATGAAGAAATAACGGACGTAACGTCTTTTTTTGAAACGAAACAACAGACCGGAGAGATAGGTCGATGTCGAAAGAGAAGTTTGAGAGAACCAAGCCCCACGTGAACGTGGGTACGATTGGCCACGTTGACCACGGTAAGACGACGTTGACGGCGGCGCTGACCAAGTGCATGGCTGAGAAGCACGGTGGTGAGGTTCGCGCATACGATCAGATTGATAACGCGCCTGAAGAGAAGGCACGCGGCATCACGATTGCGACCGCGCACGTTGAGTACGAGAGTGACACGCGTCACTACGCTCACGTTGACTGTCCGGGACACGCTGACTACGTGAAGAACATGATCACGGGTGCGGCGCAGATGGACGGTGCGATTTTGGTGGTGAACGCTGCTGACGGTCCGATGCCACAGACGCGCGAGCACATTCTTCTGGCACGCCAGGTAGGTGTTCCTTACATCGTTGTGTACATGAACAAAGCGGACATGGTTGACGATGAGGAGTTGCTTGAGCTGGTGGAGATGGAAGTACGTGATCTTCTGTCGACCTACGAGTTCCCGGGTGATGACACGCCGGTGATCACCGGCTCTGCGCTCAAGGCGTTCGAGGGTGACCAGTCTGACATTGGTGTGCCGTCGATCTACAAGCTGATTGACGCGATGGACAGCTACATTCCTGAGCCTGAGCGTGCGATTGACGGTGACTTTTTGATGCCGGTGGAAGATGTGTTCTCGATCTCAGGTCGTGGCACGGTGGTGACCGGACGTATTGAGCGCGGGATCATCAATGTCGGAGACGAGATTGAGATTGTGGGCATCAAGGACACGACCAAGACCACGTGTACGGGTGTTGAGATGTTCAGAAAGCTGCTTGACCAGGGTCAGGCGGGCGACAACGTGGGTGTGCTGCTGCGTGGCACCAAGCGTGATGAGGTTGAGCGTGGTCAGGTATTGGCCAAGCCGGGTTCGATCACGCCGCACACGAAGTTTGAGGCTGAGGTGTACATCCTGAACAA
>JBCDLQ010000347.1:0-3697 GCA_039414335.1 Pseudomonadota bacterium
CCGGAGCCAATCGGATCTGGATACGGACGGGGGTGAGGTCGATTCCGAAAACTGGTCACTGCAGATGTTCGGCAGCATGGATTTGATCGAAAACCTGTACGTTGATGCCACGCTTGGCCTGGTGCAGGGAGACTTCGAACAGAATCGAGTGGTCGACCTGACTGGAATCGGATCGCTTACCCGTCAGATTGCCTCAGGCTCAACGGACACGCAGGAATGGTCAGCCAGTCTAGCGCTGAACTATCGACTGATGCTGGATTCAGGCTGGATCGTGACGCCCTTCGCCAGCTTCCTGTATACGGACATCGAAATTGATGAATTCAGTGAAAGCGGCAGCTCCTTCGACTACTTTTACCCGGAGCAGTCCTTCGAATCTGAACGTTGGTCCGTGGGCGTGCGAGCCAGTCGTGCCATCAATCTGGAACGCGGTGTTCTGCTGCCCTTCGTGAATCTAAGCTGGCAGCATGAAGCCGGACTTGACGGATATTCAGTGCAGCCCAGTTTGACGGGAACAACCATTCTCGGTCCTACGGTGGAAGTGAATGACCCTGACCGTGACACTGGGCGGGCTGAAGTCGGCTTCTCCTTCGTGATGGCGAGCGGCAATCAGTTCTTCATCAATTACAGTGGATTGCTGTTTGATCGCGATGGTACGGAACACGCGGTTTTCCTGGGGGCACGTAGGGAATTCTAAATCGACGCGAGCAATCGAACCCAATGATAGGGTTGGTGGTCTGAGAGTCGCGCGCTGTCTTGAAGAGCGGCGCGTCATACAGCACCAATTTGAGGAGAGATTGATGCGTAATGAACTGAGCTGCCTCGATCGACTCGAGGCCAACGGAAAGTACTATCAGTTTTACAGTCTGGATAAGTTGGCGCAGGACTATCCCGCCGTGCGCCGTCTGCCCTATTCCCTGAAGATCCTGCTCGAAAACCTGCTGCGTTTCGAAGACGGCGTGAACATCACGCGTGACGATATCGAAGCCCTGGTCAACTGGGACCCCAAGGCCACGCCCGACAAGGAGATCTCCTTCACGCCCGCCCGCGTCGTGCTGCAGGACTTTACCGGCGTGCCTGCCATAGTCGATCTGGCCGCCATGCGCGATGCCATGAAGGCGCTGGGCGGTGAAGCCAGCCAGATCAATCCGCTTTCACCCGCCGAATTGGTCATCGACCATTCGGTACAGGTCGATGCCTATGGGCGCCCCGACGCGCTGGACCTGAACAACCGCATCGAATTCCAGCGCAATAAGGAACGCTATGCCTTCCTGCGCTGGGGACAGGGTGCTTTCGACAATTTCAAGGTGGTCCCGCCGAATACGGGCATCGTCCACCAGGTCAACCTGGAGCACCTGTCGCGCGTGGTCTTCGGCGAGAACGTCGACGGCCAGCTGATGGCCTGGCCCGACACGGTGGTCGGAACCGATTCGCACACGACCATGATCAACGGCCTGGGCATTCTGGGCTGGGGCGTGGGCGGCATCGAAGCGGAAGCGGCCATGCTGGGGCAGCCCATCTCCATGCTGCTGCCGCAGGTCGTCGGCTTCAAGCTCACGGGCAAGCTGACCGAAGGCACCACCGCCACGGACCTGGTCCTGACCATCACGGACATCCTGCGCGACCACGGTGTGGTGGGCAAATTCGTCGAATTCTTCGGTGATGGACTCGGACATCTGCCCCTCGCCGACCGCGCCACAATCGGCAACATGTCGCCCGAATTCGGCTCGACCTGCGCGATCTTCCCGATCGATGGCGAAACCATCCGTTATCTGGCCCTGTCCGGGCGCGATGACGACCGACAAGCGCTGGTCGAAGCGTATGCACGCGCCCAGACCATGTGGCGCGAGGATGGTGAGGAAGACCCGATCTATACCGATGTGATCGAGCTGAACATGAGCACGGTCGTACCCAGCCTGGCCGGGCCCAAGCGTCCTCAGGACCGCGTGCTGCTGAACGAAGCCGATAGCGATTACGAACGCGATGCGGCGAAGTTCATCGCCGAACGGGACGCCAACCTGGCGGGCAAAGCTGAGGTCACCTACAAGGACGAAGACTTCATCCTCGACGATGGCGCCGTGGTGATCGCCGCCATTACCTCCTGCACCAATACGTCCAACCCGGCGGTCATGCTGGGCGCAGGACTGCTCGCACGGAATGCGCGCGAGCGTGGCCTGACCGTCAAGCCCTGGGTCAAGACTTCACTGGCGCCGGGCTCCAAGGTGGTGACCGATTACCTTGAATCAGCCGGGTTGCTCGATGACCTGGAGGCCCTCGGCTTCTACACCGTAGGCTACGGCTGCACCACCTGCATCGGCAATTCCGGGCCGCTGGGCGAGCCGATCAATCAGGCCATCGAAGATCAGGACCTGGTCGTGTGCTCCGTGCTGTCGGGCAACCGCAATTTCGAAGGCCGCATCCACCCGGAAGTCCGGATGAACTATCTTGCATCGCCTCCGCTGGTGGTGGCCTATGCCATTGCCGGACGAATGGACGTCAATATCGTCAACGATCCTCTGGGTGAAGAAGCGGACGGCCAGCCGGTCTACCTGCGTGACATCTGGCCGTCGGCCACGGAACTGCAGGACTTCATCCGCAACAACGTGTCCTCGGAGATGTTCCAGGCGTCCTACCGCAACGTCTTCGAAGGCGATGCGCGCTGGAAGAGCATGGCCACGCCGACCGGTGAGATGTTCACCTGGCAGGACGATTCCACCTACGTGCAGAATCCGCCCTACTTCGAGGGCATGACCATGGCACTGCCGCCGATCACCGATATCAAGGGTGCCCGGGCACTGCTGAAACTGGGCGATTCGGTGACCACGGACCATATCTCGCCGGCAGGCTCCATTGAGGCCGATTCGCCGGCTGGCGAGTATCTGCAGGCCAACGGCGTGATGCCGACTGACTTCAACTCCTATGGGTCCCGACGTGGCAATCATCAGGTGATGATGCGCGGCACCTTTGCCAATGTGCGAATCCGCAATCAGCTCGCGCCTGGTACGGAAGGTGGCTTCACCACCTACTTCGGCAGCAACGAAGTGATGCCGGTCTACGACGCCGCCATGAAATACCAGGCTGATGGAATCCCGCTGGTCGTCGTGGGCGGCAAGGAATATGGCACGGGCTCCTCGCGTGACTGGGCGGCCAAGGGCACTCGTCTTTTGGGCATCAAGGCCGTGATCGTCGAGAGCTTTGAACGAATCCACCGTTCGAATCTGGTCGGCATGGGCGTGCTGCCGCTGAACTTCATGCCTGGCGAATCACCGGACAGCTTGGGCCTGGTCGGCACCGAAACCTATAACATCGAAGGACTCGGAGACGGCAGCGCGAAAGAAGTCGACGTCACCGCTACGCGGACTGACGGCGAATCGATACGCTTCAAGGCCCGCGTACGCCTGGATACGCCGAAGGAAGTGGAGTATTTCCGCCATGGCGGCATCCTGCACTACGTACTTCGTCAGATGGCCGGCAAGGATCCGGGAAAGGCGCAGCAGGCCGCCTGATCTGCCTCGCGCGTGAATCGCAGCAAGGGCCCGCCACCTGGCGGGCCTTTCTGCTTCTAGCCGTCCGCTTCGTCAAGATAGACCGGCAGCTCATGGTTGCGCTGATGCTGGAAGATCAGCTGCGTTTCGATGTGGTCCACTTCCTCACGTTCCGTGAAGGCCGACAGGGCCAGTTCTCTCAGATGCGCTGAATC
>JBCDLQ010000348.1:0-3690 GCA_039414335.1 Pseudomonadota bacterium
TCGGCCTGCCCGACGGCAGCTGGACCACGACTTTCCAGTCCCGCCTGGGCAAGGCCGAATGGCTCAAGCCCTACACGGACAAGACGCTGCAGGCGATGGCGAAGAACGGCACGAAGCACGTTCAGGTCATCTGCCCCGGATTTTCCATCGACTGCCTGGAAACGCTGGAGGAGATCAAGGAGGAGAATCGCGAGGAATTCCTCGAAGCCGGCGGCGAGCGCCTGGACTACATTCCTTGCCTCAATGACACGGACGCCCACGTCAGACTGCTGGCGGATCTGTGCAAGAAGCACGGTCAGGGATGGCCCGAATTTGCGGGCCAGAAGGCGGTTAGCGACGAAGACCTGGAGGCTCGGGAACAGCGCTCGGACCAGGCCGCCGAACGCCTGAAGCTCGGATAGACCCGATCGAGTCGATTTCCGACTCACTGACGCGCCGTTTTCCGATGTCGAAGGGGCCCCGACAGGGTATTCTTGGCGCTGTTCTTTCCTTCGGGCCCTGACGCTTCCCATGTCGACTCCCGCAGTACGCCTCGACAGTACCGATCCGCAACAGCTGCTGGAGCGCGTGTTCGGCTATGAATCCTTCCGGGGCCAGCAGGAACGCATCGTCAACAGCCTGATCCAGGGCCAGCATGCGCTGGTCCTGATGCCCACGGGCGGCGGCAAGTCCCTGTGTTTTCAAATCCCTGCCCTGGCCCGTCCCGGAACGGCCGTGGTGGTGTCGCCGCTGATCGCCCTGATGCGCGATCAGGTCGAGGCCCTGACCCACAACGGTGTGGCCGCAGCGGTGCTGAACTCAAGCCTTGACGCGGCGACCCAGCGCGAGACCGAAGCCCGCCTGCTGAACGGCGAGCTGGACCTGATCTACATCGCGCCCGAGCGCCTGCTGCGCGAATCGACCCTGCGTTTGCTGGAGCGGGTCGAGCTGGCCCTGTTTGCCATTGATGAGGCCCACTGCGTGTCCCAATGGGGCCACGACTTCCGGCCCGAGTACCTCAAGCTCGGCGTGCTGGGCGACCGCTTTCCCGCGATTCCGCGCATCGCGCTGACCGCGACCGCCGATGAGCGGACCCGCGCCGAAATCCGTCGCTGCCTGCTCCCGGACGATGCGGAAACCTTCATCGACAGCTTCGATCGACCGAACATCCGCTACCGGGTCAGCCTGAAGAACCGCCCGCGCGAGCAGTTACTGGAATTCATCCAGAGCGAGCACGCCGGCGAATCAGGGATCGTCTACTGCTTTTCCCGCAAGAAGACGGAACAGACCGCTGCCTGGCTGAGCAGCAACGGCCTGCGCGCCCTGCCCTATCACGCGGGCCTGTCCGACGACGATCGTCGCCTGCACCAGGACCGCTTCATCCGGGAAGACGGTCTGATCATCTGCGCCACCATCGCCTTCGGCATGGGAATCGACAAGCCCGATGTGCGCTTCGTCGCCCACCTGGACCTGCCCAAGAGCATGGAGGCCTATTACCAGGAGACGGGTCGTGCGGGCCGAGACGGCCTGCCGGCCGATGCCTGGATGGTCTACAGCCTCGCCGACATCGTTCAGATTCGTCAGCTGTTGGAACAGTCCGGTGCCTCTGATGCCCAGAAGCGCCTGGAGCGCGAACGGCTCGAAGCCCTGCTGGCCTACTGCGAACACGCCGAGTGTCGGCGACCGGCGCTGCTGGACTACTTCGACGAGCACCATCCCGGCAGCTGCAACCATTGCGACAACTGCCTGAATCCGCCGAAATCCTGGGACGCGACGGAGGCCGCGCGCAAGCTGCTCTCCTGCGTGTACCGCACGGGACAGCGTTTTGGCGCGGGCCATCTTGTCGACGTCCTGCTGGGCAAGGACACGGCCCGGGTCGAGCGTTTCGGTCATGACCAGCTCAGCGTGTTCGGACTGGGAAGCGACCACGACAAGGCGACCTGGCATTCGGTCATTCGGCAGCTGCTGGCCCTGGGCTATCTGCGACCGGACCCTGAAGGCCACGGTGGCCTGATGCTGGGTGAGGACTGTCGCGCGCTGTTGCGGGGAGAAATCACCCTGACGCTGCGTGCCGATATCAAGGCAAAGAAAAAGCGGCGAACGAGCAAGGCAGCCCGCCAGGTACCCGCCAGCTCACCGCTCTGGGAGGCGCTGCGCGAATGGCGAACAGCGACCGCCGGAGAAGAAGGCGTACCGCCCTACGTCATTTTCCACGACGCCACGCTGGCGGCCATCGTCGAGGCCGAACCCACCAGCCTGGAGGAGCTAGCCGACATTAGCGGCGTGGGCCAGCACAAG
This sequence comes from Pseudomonadota bacterium, assembly GCA_039414335.1. GTDB lineage: Bacteria > Pseudomonadota > Gammaproteobacteria > Xanthomonadales > Wenzhouxiangellaceae > Wenzhouxiangella. The sequence goes on from JBCDLQ010000348.1 coordinate 2,278, forward strand.
CTCGCACGCTACGGCGAGGCCGTGCTCGATGTCCTGGCGTCCGTTTCGACCGCCTGATAAAGCCCGCTCTGCAGTCTCTGTCCTACAAGCCGTCTTCAGAAGCCTCGGGCTCGGGCGGTGGCAGCGCCACCAGGTCATAGCTCACGATCGACCAGTCCGCATCGATATCCACCCCGCCTGAATTGAACCAGCGTGCCTCGTACCAATAGCCCTGCCAGACAAAGCGACGGCTGCGGACTTCATCGGGCACGACCGGGAGATAGTCGGGCGGAGGGACTTCGAAGAGATCAGGAATTCGCAGGCGCTCGACCCACTCGGGGTCGTACTCGCTGAGGAGTGCCGTGTAGCGTTCCATCCAGTCTCCCTGGCCATAGCGCTCGAGCGCCGGGTGATGGACGTTGGCCGCCAGCAGCATCCAGCGCTCCCCGGACCAGACGCCGAAAAGCTGAACTTCCCATCCCTCGGGGGTGAAGCGATACAGCTCGGCGCGATCACCGGGCTGCTGCGCCGGGCCGTTCGACTGCAGAGCCTCTGCCATCAGATCGGTCATGGCGTCGAAATCGGGTTCGACCACGGGCTGTGCCAGGCTGCGCTCCATCGGCAGAGCAGCCAGCATCATGCCGACCATCAGAGAGGAAATCAGAGCGCGCCACGGCTTCATTGTCGCTACCATACCGGCATGACTCCACGACGCAAAGCCCGCATCCAGGCCATTGCGGCCACCCGGCAGCCGGATCTGACCGTGTTCATGGAGCGCGTCCACAAACCGCACAACGTGTCCGCCGTGCTTCGAACCTGCGACGCGGTCGGCATCATGCGCGCCCACGCCGTGCCCGTGGAAGGCGGCCTACCCAAGCTCAACCACACCTCGGGCGGCGCTCAACGCTGGGTTGAACTGCAGCGTCATTCCGATACGGCCAGCGGCCTGGCCAAGCTCAAGGGGCAGGGTTTCAAGCTGTACGCCGCACACTTTTCCGACTCGGCGATCGACTACCGCCGACCGGACTACACGCAGCCGACGGTGATCGTTCTGGGCACAGAGAAGCACGGCGTCAGCGAGGAAACCAGTGCCCTGGTCGATCAGCACATCATCATTCCCATGCACGGCATGGCCCAGTCCCTGAACGTATCGGTCGCAACCGCCCTGATCCTCTACGAAGCGGAACGCCAGCGCCAGCTCGCCGGCCTATACGAACCGAGACCGCTGACGGAAGAACCCTGGAAATCACTGGCCGAAAGCTGGATCCAACGCGATCTCGACCGCTTCAAGAACCCCCCGCCGGAATATCCGGATTCCGAGTCGGACGCTTGAAGAATCTAAAGCCTCTCGCAAAGGCGCCGGGGCGCAAAGGGCGCAAGGGAAATACACAATGACAGAGAGGATGAGCCCTGATGGACCTTGCTGGCCTCTCA
>JBCDLQ010000349.1:0-3684 GCA_039414335.1 Pseudomonadota bacterium
AGGCAATGAAGTACTGGTTCAACGCCGGATCAACCAACGTCGGACCCTCAGCAACCGTCTTAGACACACGGATGTCAGGGTTCTCAGAAACCCGGCCTCAGCCGATTCCATCTGCGCCAGAATCTGCTCTATCTCAGAGCGTGCCTGGCCTACGGCCACACCATCTTCTTCCTGGCGCTTGTTCAATTCCTGGCGCTCGGCTTCAGCCTGCTCACGCTGACGCTTGAGCGTTTCCAGTCGAGAATTGATTCCCGACAGCTGGCCGTGCAGCTGCGCACGCTGACGCTGCGCTTCTTGAACCTCGGTTTCCTGCAATCGAAGCTGCTGTTCCTGTTCGGCCAGCGCTTCACGGGCCTGCGCCAGTGACGATTCGATGGATTCGATTCGATCCGCGTCGGCTTTGAGTTGCTCTGACAGGCTTCGAATCTCCTGTTCGCGCTCCAGCAAGCCTGATTCGCCATCTCCCGCTGCTGGCTGGCGCAACCATCCCTGGCCCATCCAGACACCGTCTGGCATAACGACAGATTCGCCTTCACTCAGATCAGACAAACGCTTGCGCGCTGCTTCCATATCGGCAGCGCAATGGACCTGATTCAACAGTCCACCCAGTGCGCCAGCGCCTTTGACCAGCGCGCCCAGCGTGTTGTCACAACCCGGAATCTCGGAATTCTGCGCGACAGCCAGACCACTTTCAGGCAGCTCGTTTCTAAGCAGCCCGCCAACATCGTCGGTCCGAATACCCTTCAGCCAGCTGACCAGCACTGATTCAACAGCCAGGGTCCACGCGCGATCCGTGATCTCCAGCGATTCGAGCACCCGGGAGTCCGGGTCCAGGCCCTGGTCTTTCAGCCACTGCTCCAGCGCGCTGTCATCGTCACTGCGGTTCAGGACCTTCAGGGACTCGATACGGCTGTGTCGACCATGTCGTTCCGCCCGGGCTGACTCCAGGTCGTTGCGAAGCGCTTCGATGCTGCTGCGCTGCGTAACCATCGACTCGCGCAAAGCGTCGGTCATGGCCTTGTACTCGGCGAGCTCGTTTTCGCTGGCCTCAAGCGCTGAACTGGCCTTGCTCTGCTCACTCTCCAGACTATCGCTGGCCTGCTGGCCCGACTGGGCATCGAGGGACTCCAGTCGGATCGCAGCCCGGTTCATTCGGTCGTCGAGGTGCTCGATCCGCTGCCGGAGCAGATCGGCCTGGTTGCGCGATGCAGCGGCCTTGGATTGGTGCTCCTGCCACTGGGTCTGCCAATGGGCCAGCGCTTTTTCGGCCTCGTCGAGGTGCTCCGTGGCCGTGCCCTCGCCTTCGCGGGCCGTTTCCAGCTGGGGCGTCAATTCAGCGATCAGCTCGGAGGTGTCCTTGACCTGCGCCTGATCCAGCACCAAGTGTTGCTTCAATTCATTGAGCTGGGTCTCGGTCTCGGCATATTCGGCCTGCTGCCGCTGGCGAATCTCGCGCTGGTGCTCGATCGCCTGTTCCAGGCGGGCGATTTCACCGGCGACTTCATACAACTCGCCCTGTACCTTGCTGGTCTGGTCCGAAGCCTGATGCTGCTTCTGACGCAGCGATTCCAGCTCCTTCTCGGCGGCGCGTTGACGAGACAGCGTTTCCTCGAGGCGCGCTTCCACGTCCTTCAAGGCCAGACTCTCAGCTTCAGCGCGGGCCTGCAGTTCGCGCCAGCGCAGGGCGATCAGTCGGGCTTCATCCTGGCGATAGCGCTGCTTGTAGTCCTTGTAGCGTTCGGCGGCGCGCGCCTGGCGCTTGAGTTTATCGAGCTGCTTGCTGACTTCTTCGCGAAGATCGAGCAAGCGCTCCAGGTTCTCGCGCGTGTGGCGGATGCGGTTCTCGGTCTCGCGACGGCGCTCCTTGTACTTCGAAATGCCGGCCGCTTCTTCCAGAAATCCACGCAATTCTTCAGGCCGTGCCTCGACGATCTGCGAAATCATGCCCTGCTCGATGATCGCGTAGCTGCGCGGCCCCAGGCCCGTACCAAGAAACAGATCCGTGATGTCCTTACGGCGGCAGCGCGCACCATTCAGGAAATAGCCCGATTGGCCGTCCCTGCTGACCTGTCGTTTGACGGAAATATCGTTGTAGCTGGCGTATTCGCCGCCGGCTCGGCCGTCCGTGTTGTCGAAGACGAGCTCGACGGTCGCCGTCGTCACCGGCTTGCGGGAGCCCGATCCAGCAAAGATCACATCGCTCATGGACTCGCCGCGCAGCTGTCGCGCCGAACTCTCGCCCATGACCCAGCGAACGGCATCGATGATGTTCGACTTGCCGCAGCCATTGGGGCCGACAATGCCCATCAGGTTGGATGGAAAGGTCACCGTCGTCGGATCGACGAAGGATTTGAAGCCAGACAATTTGATTGCGGTCAGTCGCATTGACGCCCTGATTCCCTGCGTTTTGTTTTAATCTTGAGGAATCGTTTTGATCCCTTGAAGAGACATGAATTATGCCCAGCCAACCGAGTCGGGAGCTTGAGGTTTTTCCCAATCCGCAAACGGAGCGAGATTATACCATTCGCATTCGGATGCCCGAGTTTACCTGCCTGTGCCCCAAGACAGGGCAGCCGGACTTTGCCGAGCTGCATCTGGCCTACGTCCCGGACCGCCTTTGCGTCGAGCTGAAAGCCCTGAAGAACTACATCTGGAGCTTTCGAGACGAAGGTGCCTTCCACGAGGCCGTGACCAATCAGATCCTTGCCGATCTGGTCGAAGCCACGCAGCCGCGCTACATGCAGCTGCGGTCGGACTTCAAGGTCCGCGGCGGTATTTACACGGAGGTCATCGCCGAGCATCGCGATCCGAACTGGAAACCGCCGGTCAAGGTCGATCTGCCCTGAATCGGGAGAGTCGGCCGGGAGTCAGTTCCCGGCCGGCTCCTCTTCAGCGCCTTCTGCCTCATCGTCCATGGGCAGCATCGGCGTGATTTCCGCAGCCTCGTAGAGCACGTCGACCTGCGCCTCCACGCGTTCTCTCGCAATCGCGCGAACGATGCCCTGGCGAACGTCCTCCAGGGGCGGCAGCTCGAACGATCTTGTATCCGTTACGTGAACCAGGCGCCAGCCCTGGGGTGTCTGCAAAGGCAGGCTGAGCACGTCACCCACGCCCGCGGCCTGGAGGAGACGGCCAATCTCCGGCGGCACTTGCGACAGATCGACCCATAAGGGCTGATCAACCGGAAGTCCGTTGGCGCGCGCCTCGGCCAGCAGCGTCTCGTAGTTCGCTTCGCCTGACTCGAGACGACCCAGGGCCGTCAGCACGGCGGGCTGATTGCCGTAAACCACGGTTTCGATCTGGTACTGTTGGTCACCTGAGATCTGCGTACGAGCCTGGTAGACCTGCATGATCTCGTCCTCGGTCACCGGTTCGTCTTCAGCGAGCTGGAGAAAATAGTTCTGCTGCAGTGCTTCGAGATCACGCAGGCGGCGCAGGGCCCGTACTCTGGGCTCATCGGCCAGCCCCGACGCTTTGGCGGCATTTGCCACAGCCTGCAGTCGGATCAGGTCGTCGAGCGCGCTTCGCATGCCCTCCTGGTCCTGTTCCGTGATCCCGCGATCCTCCATGGTGAATTCGAGCATCGGCAAGGTGATCGGTTCGCCATCGACCAGCACCAGGAGTACATCGTCTTCGCTGACCAAGGGATCGGCAGCAAGCTGCTCGGCCTGATCCTGGCAGGCG
>JBCDLQ010000350.1:0-3679 GCA_039414335.1 Pseudomonadota bacterium
AGTATTTCCCCCCCGAGCAACTTTGAATGCCAGCCTGAAAGGTAGAGCGTCAGCGTGAATAACAGCACCGATCCAACCACCAAAGCGACCGCCTTGATGCCAACACGCGTCCAGCTGATATTGCTGGTCTGGTGATGAAGTTCCACACCGAAGAAAACAGAACACACCACGATCGCGAAGACCGCATACAGGGCGACGTAGATGGCGCTTTCACTCCAGAAGATGGAGAGATTTCTTTCAAGTCCCATCAAAATGATTCCTGTGATCGGCCATTAGCATATTCGAGCGATTGCCCGCAGGCTCGACCCATTGGGTCACGCCTTGCATCAATAATCTATATGACGGAAAGCGATGCATCATTTAATAACCTCTAGTCAATGGCACGACAAAATCGCACAGGTTTTTCAAGCAAGCAGCCAGGACATCGTGATGCTCGCCGAGACGCACCACAGCACTACTATCAATGGTGATAAGCGCCAGATGGCCAGCAGACCGAAACCGATCAGAGCGATGACCAGGTCCGACGAGCCCGTAATTCCCGACAGAAATATCGGGTCGTAGAGCGCCGCAGCCAGCAATCCGACGACCGCCGCATTGACGCCGGCAATCGCTCGGCCTGCCACCGCGTTGTGTGACACGGCGCGCCAGAAAGGCAGTACGCCAGCAACCAGGAGGAAGCCTGGCAGGAAGATAAAGACCAGCGCCGTCATGGCCATCGGCATTGCACTTCCCTCTGATGCGAGGACTGCGCCAAGATATGCCGAAAAAGCGAACAAGGGTCCGGGGATCGCCTGCGCGGCCCCGTAGCCGGCAAGAAACTGTTCGGACTCGACCCAGCCCGTGGATACGACCGATTCCTGGAGCAAGGGCAGCACCACATGGCCACCGCCAAACACCAGCGCGCCAGTTCGATAAAAGGTATCGGCAACGGACCCAAATCCTGGATCACCAGTGGCCAGGAACGGGAGGCCCAGCAGCAGCGCAGCAAATACCAGCAGCAGGCCAGCACCCGTTCGTCGGCCGTACCCGATTCCGAGTTGGCCGGTGCCGTCGGCCGCAGCAACACCACGAAGAAACAGCAAACCAAGCAACGCGGCCACCGCAATCACCACCAGTTGCGCCAGCGCCGAAGCCACCACCAGCACAGCCACAAATGACAGCACAGCGATCACTCGTCTACCTGCATCCTGACACAAATCCCGGGCCATGCTGATCACCGCATCGGCCACTACGGCGCAGGCCACCAGCTTCAAACCACGCACGGCGGCATCACCGATCGGGCTGGACAGGAGGGGAAACGCACTCGCAAAGACCAGCAGCAGCAATACTGAAGGAATAGCAAAGGCGATAAACGCAGCGATCGCGCCTGGAACACCCGCCCGATGCAGGCCGAGCGTGAACCCGAGCTGACTGCTGGCCGGCCCGGGCAGAAACTGGCAGATGGCGAGCAGCTGACCGAACTGTTCCTCGTTGATCCAGCGACGCCGTTCCACCAGTTCCTTGCGGAAGTAGCCAATGTGCGCGATGGGACCGCCGAAAGACGTGAGTCCGAGTTTCAGGAACGCCAGAAAAACCTCAATTGGGCTACTGGAGGGTTGATGCTTCTGGCCGGGCTCCATGATGCAGGCTCGGATCAGGCTACTTAGCGCTGCTGGCAATACCCAGCTCATCAAGGACATCCCGAACCCGATCCCGAATCAGATCCCTGACCTTCCGAAACACATCCGGCTCAAGATGCTTGAGATCAGGAATGGCCCAGTCTTCTCGTCGTGTGGTTCGCACCAGCGAACACTTATCGCCACATCCCATGGTTGCGACGAAATCAAAGGTCACGTCCGGGAGATGATCCAGCGACTTCGAGTCATGCCCCTCCAGCTCGTAGCCCAACTCCTTCATCGACGCGATGGCCTTGGGATTGACCACGCTCGATGGCCGGGAGCCAGCACTGAAGGCCTCAACAGATCCCCCACCCAGTAGCCGAGCGAAAGCCTCAGCCATCTGGCTGCGGTTGGAGTTCTCGACACAGACAAACAGCAGCCTAGTCACGACCATCCTTGATCAACTGAACCAGCGTTTCGAATCCACCATAAACCATCCGGCTAGCATCAAACCCCGAATCTGATGAGGCCATCAAGTCAGCCACTCTGGGATCTGTTGCTACATTTCGATTGGCTTCATCCCGTGCCGCTCGGGATTCGAACACCACCCAACCAAAAACGACGGCCTCATCAGCCTTGGCGGAGACCAGCTCGGTGAATGATCGCGTTCCGTTCAGCGTCATGTCATCACCAACATATTCCTGATAGGCCAGCGCACCATATTCAGTCCAGATCTCGGCCACGGCCTTGGCCATCTGACGATAGTCCTGCAGTCGATCGCGTGGGATGGGAAATACGAATCCGTCGATGTAGTTCATCAGGCTTGCTCCGCTGTCGCCTACAGCATATTGAGCCAGCCGTTGAAGGTCCAGTACTCAAAGCGCAGACAAAAAAACACCCAGGCATCGGTCTCGACGCCTGGGTGCTGGGGTCACGCAAGGGTTATTCCCAGATTGCGTTGATGAAGCTCTCGTGCGAATTGGACGGGTTCGTGTAGGGCACGTAGGTGTCAATGACGCCGCTGGTGCTGCCAGATGAGAAACCGCTTGAGTAGCCACCTGAGTAACCGCTGTTCCAGGAAGGCTGGACCGGCTGCAGATCGTAGTAGTTCAGGCTCGGATCCAGATTCGTGTGGTAGCTGGAGATCACATTGCCGTACATATCGACCTGAGAGTCATAGGCATAGGGATCGACGTAGTGGACATTGCCCCACTGATCCTGCATCTGCATGCCGTAGGGATCAATAACGCCCCAATTGTTGTAGTCCTGTGCGAAAGCCGTCGCAGCGGTGCAGGTCAGGAGAGCGGCGGTAGCGATGGTTTTGATAACAGTTTTCATGATGTCTTCCTTTTCAGTTTGCTTGTGTTGACCCAGTTTCGCTGGGGTTCACTGACTAATGCGCCTAGCCTGTGAAAACTGGTTCAACTTTTTTCAAGAAACTGAAATGGAAGTGATCGACGGGTATCCGTTGTCGTGCTTAACACATTGATCTTTAGAGAGGTTCTTGGATTACTTCAATCCACATAACGCCGGCTCAATAGCCTGCTGATTGGCATTCAGGACCTTAGAAGGACGAACCAGGTTGTTGCAAGAAGGCTTCCTCGAGCGGCGTGGAGGACCGTCCCAGAATTTCGTTGCGATGGGGGTAACGGCCAAAGCGATCGATGATGGCCTTGTGCCGAAGCGCAAAATCCACAAAGCCCTCGAACACGGACCGGTCTTCAACCGGGACATCAGCGGCGAGCTCCTCAACCAAACTCACGCAAAGATGCTGATGGTCCCCGTCTTCAGAGTGTTCCAGAGGCAGGTAGAAGAACAATCGCTGGATAGGACGGAGGTCCCGTTCGGCACGGGTCTCCAGCGACTCCAAACAGACCGACCGCGCAAGATGATCAAACCGAAAGGCATCGGCCGTGTCCCGATAGATGTTGCGAGGAAACTGGTCGGTCAGCAGAATCAGCGCCAGCTTGCCCTGAATCGTCGAACGCCAGGGATCCAGGACGCCGTCCTCGGCTCGTAGCACCAGCGCTTCAAAGCGGTGGCGAATCTCGCGGTCGGCTTCCGTATTCTTCGACCACCAA
>JBCDLQ010000351.1:0-3662 GCA_039414335.1 Pseudomonadota bacterium
AAGGCATTGCTCCAGCTCGTTCCGTTGTCGGCGCCCGCAGCGTCGGCGTCAACATAGATGATGGAACTGCCGGACAGAACGCCGGGGCTGTGAAAAAGCGTCAGGATCAAAAGAATCAATGCAGGGCCGATCGCGAACTGTGGAGAGCGCTGATTCGAAAGCGCTTCACCGTATCTATTCATGTTGGCTGTGCTCCTCGTCGCTATCGTGCAAAAGAGAAAACGCTCGCTACGTCAGCTGAATGTCATTTCACCTGAACGTCTGATGCGTGCACCGGCCCGTTAAAAAAAGCTGGCGACTTTATGGATGCTCACGACGAATCCGATCAGAAACCGCCAAATTTTTTCGATTGCTATACTCGGATCGGTGTCTGGCGGTGCAGAGAAACATGCTCGAAGGCCCTCAAGACGTAACCGATCTGCTCTCGGCTTATCGAGCCGGGCGGGCGGGTGCCTTCGATCGACTGGTCGAGGTCCTGTATCGTGAAATGCGTGGCCTGGCCCATGCCCAGCTCAGACAACGTCACCCCGAAGAAACCTTCGACACGACTGCCTTGGTCAATGAGGCCTACTGCAAGTTGGCGGGCAAGGGGATTCATGACTGGAAGGATCGCAACCACTTCTTTGCCGCCTGCGCCACGACCATGCGTCATCTGCTCGTTGACAACGCGCGCAGTCGCCTGCGTCAAAAGCGTGGTGATGGTGCTCGTAATCTGACCTTTCAGGACACGGAAACCGCGGCTGAAGGTGACCCGATCTGGTTGATCGAGCTTGACCGACTGATGGTGCGCCTGGCTGGTCACGACCCACGACTGGTGTCGGTCTTCGAGTGTCGCTACTTCGGCGGGTTCACCAGTGCAGAGACCGCCCAGGTTCTCTCACTCTCCGAACGAACGGTCGAACGAGACTGGGCGAGAGCCCGTGGCTGGTTCCGACACGCCCTCGACGACAAGCTGCCCCCGTCTCAGGAGTGATGGATGCGGGACGAAGACTTCAAGGACTTCGAACGCGTTGACGCTCTGGTTCGCCGTGCCCTCGATCTGGACCGATCAGAGCGAGAGTCATTCCTGATTGAAGCTTGCGGCAGCGACGCTCGATTATTGGAAAGCGTTCGACAGCTCCTGGATTTGGCCCTGAAAGACGATGATGCGCTACGGCCTGCGGGAGGGCTGCGGGGATTGCCATTGCCCTCGGAGTCTTCGAGCCACCTTTTCTTTGAGGGTGAGTTGCTGGGCCCATGGCGCATTATTGAGTTGATTGGCCAGGGCGGGATGGCCCGGGTCTATCGAGCTGAACGGGCGGATGGCGCCTATCAGCAGGATGTCGCAGTCAAGCTGCTCCATCGCCCCAGTCGTTCGGCTGAGCTGGCGCAGCGCTTTGAACAGGAACGGCGAGTCCTCGCGCGCCTGGGACACCCGAATATTTCGCGCCTGCTCGATGGTGGAACGACCGACGATGGTCTGCCCTATATCGTCATGGAGTACGTCGAAGGGCAGGCCATCGATCAGTACTGCGACGAGCAGCGTTTGTCGATCGAAGACCGCCTGTCGCTCTTTCTGCAGGTCTGTGAAGCAGTCCAGTTTGCGCACCGGCAGCTGATCGTCCACCGCGATATCAAACCCAAAAACATCCTGGTGACTCGCGGGGGTGTGCCGAAGCTGCTGGATTTTGGAATCGCGAAGCTGCTGGTCAATGAGAGTGACAGTGTCGACCTGACTCAGACGCTGCTTGCGGATCGTCTCTTGACGCCTCAGTACGCAAGTCCAGAACAGGTGCTCGGTGAACCGGTCTCGACGGCGACCGATGTCTATGCGCTGGGGCTGCTGCTTTACGAATTGTTGTGCGGCCAACGTGCCAGGCAGATTGAGACTTCTCGCCCTCGTGCCGTCGAGCGAGCGATTTGTGAGACCCGGCCCACGACCCCGAGCATCGCGTGCACGACGGACCATTCCAAGTCTACGCCAGCGAGTCGCCCCGTCGAGTCGATTGCCTCTTCGCGTCAGCTGACGCCTCGCCGCTTGTGTCGACGACTGCGTGGCGATCTCGACAATATCGTCATGATGGCGCTTCGGCGGGAACCGGAGCGGCGCTATGCAACGGCACAACAGATGGCCGAAGATGTTCGCGCCTTTCTGGATATGCGTCCCGTGCGCGCGCGCCCCGACAGTCTGGCCTATCGATTGGATCGTTACCTTCGGCGCCATCTTTTTGGCGCAGCGGTAGCCGCTGTCGCAAGCCTGCTGATGGTGATGACAGTCGTTTTCTACACGATGCAACTGACCCGCGAGCGCGATGCCGCCGAGCAAGCGGCCGAGCGTGCCCGAATCGAAGGGGCCAAGGCGGAGCAGGTGTCATCCTTTCTGGTCGGTCTATTCGAAGCCAGTCGACCCGATGAATCCCTTGGCCGCGAATTGAATGCGCGTGACCTGCTAACCCAGGGTGTCGAGGGAATTGAGGCCTTGGACGCTGAACCGGAAGTTCAGGCCCGGGTCTTGTCGGTGATCGCAAAAACTCATCATCGCTTGGGCGAGTTTGAAGCGGCTGAGCAACTCTATCGTCGGGCCTTGTTGCAGCGCGAAGCACTGTTTGGTCCTGAACATGTACAGGTCGCTGAAAGTCTCAACGATCTCGGTGTTTTGCTGAAGGACACGGCACAGTTTGAATCAGCCAGACCGCTGTTGACCCGCGCCGTTGAGTTACGCCGCAAGCTGCCTGATGCCTCTGCGGCGGATCTCGCGATCAGCGTCGAGGAATTGGGACGCTTGCTCAGGGAAGAAGATCACTTACAGCAAGCTCAAGTGTTATTTGAAGAGGGGCTGAAGATTCGCCGCGAAGTTTATGGCGAAGCACACAGTGAGACCTTGAGCAGTCTCAACAGCGTGGCCTTGATGTACCGGGATATCGGTGACTTTGTGACGGCTGGCGAGCGTTTTGGGGAGTTGGTGGAGGGCTATCGTCAAGTCATGGGTGAGCGCCATCCCTGGACAGCAATTGCCATGGGTAATCAAGCTCAGGTGCTAATGGATCTTCGGCAATGGGATGCCGCCGAAGCAATCATGGCAGAGGCCTGGTCTATCAAGCAGGAAACACTGGATGACGATCACGTGAGTCTGGCGGTCACGATGAACCATCTTGGTGAGATTTATCGAGAACAGGGCAGACTCGACGAATCCATCGAAATGCTTGAGAGAGCCATCCAGATCGGTCACGCAGGTTGGGGCGAGTCTCATCCCTGGCTGGCTGCATTTCATATGAATAAGGGAAGCGCCCACTTACTTCAGGGCGGACTTGCCGAATCAGACCACCATCTTCAATTTTCCTTGGCCATGCATGAAGCGATATTTGGCGTCAGCGATTGGCGTACTGCGGAGGTTCGGGTCTGGATCGGAGGTCTTCGAGCAGCTCAGGAGCGGCCTGATGAGGCAGAAACCTTATTGCTCTCCAACTACGAAATACTGGTCAAGGAAAAGGGCGTCGAACACCCTGTGAGTCGCCAGGCCAGCGATCTGATCCCACCGGCCGCGTGACGGGCTTCGTCGAGAAGCCGAAGACCAAGGAAGAGCAAGACCGGGCGTCGGTCGATCCGGCCTGGATCGACGCTCGCGGCATCGCCAGCGAGGGACGCGACTGCCTGGCGTCGATGGGCATCTACCTGTTCAACCG
>JBCDLQ010000352.1:0-3648 GCA_039414335.1 Pseudomonadota bacterium
GGCGCGGTGATGCTGATCGGATCAAAACCTGTCGCCAAGCGGATGGTCAGCTCAACGCCTGTCGCCGTCAGCCCAAGACCCGCCTGGGGCTGACGATTTTCGACCCGGAACTGATAGCTGACAAACTGACCGGGCAAGGCCACATCCGCAGACGCCGTCGCATTCAAGCCAAGATCAATCCCGTCGACAATCTCGAAAGGAATGGTTTCACAGCCGGTCAGGGACAGGCCCGGCGTCGGAATCTCCGTGTCGCCCGGGCCGGGCTGGACGCGATCGGTGACGCAGACACCCACGGATTTGTTACCGGCGGTGGTGAACACATGCTCCGCCGTAATTCGCCCGGAATCCGTGCCGCCATGGGCCAGCAGCGGGCCCGTGCGATTACCCATCGCATCGAAACCGCCCTCGGTTTCCACCGTGCCATCACCCCAGTCGATCACAAGCATGTGCGACTCATCAGGATCGGGATCGCGAAAGCTGATGTCCAGCTCAACCTGATAACCCGTCCCGCCCTCGATTGCTTCGTCAGGCACGCTGATGATCGGCGCATCGTTGATCTCCAGCACGTTGACCGCCACGCGTTCCGTCGAGGACAGGAGCGCACCGTCATTGGCGCGAATCGAGAAGGAATCCTCGCCCCAGAAGTCCGGATCGCCCTGATAGGTGGCCTGATTCCCGTTGATCTCTACCTGACCAAATTCCGGCGGGTCGACCACCTCGAAGCTTAAGCTGTCCAGCGGATCGGGATCGCTACCGTCCAGCATAATGGCCTGGGGTAGATCCTCCTGCGCCAGCGCGCTGATGCCAGGATTGACAAAGGGCGGTCGGAAATTGCGGCTGACCTCAACCTCCACATCGGCCGGGAAACTCGTGATGGGCTGGCCCGTGTCGGCGTCGCGCACGCCGTCGCTGACACGGAAAGAGAAGCGGTCGATGCAGTCGATGCTGTTCTCGCAGGCAAATTGATTGGTGGACTGATAGACCAGATCCGCGTAGTCCGGCCCGACGTCAACAAAGGGCGTCAGCAGCGAGATGTGGAGCAGATTGGTCGCCGGATCGAGGACGTAGAAGCGGCTGGAGTTCACGGACACGTTTCGCGGATTGCCGAAGTCTCCAATCACGAAGCCCGAGCCTGCCCCGGTTGATTTCGCCTGTCCCGCAAAGAAGCCATCAGTCGAGAAGCGCTGGATGCGCGCGTTGCCCGTATCAGCGACGTAGATCGTGCCGTCGGGCGCCAGGTCCAGGGCCGGCGTACCGCGCAGCTGGCCCGGTCGACAGCCCCAGCGCGGTTGACTGCCGATGCCCAAAGGACCGCAGATCGCCTGCTCGCTGGCATTGAAGTCCGTATCCACCTGGCAGATCGAATCGTCACAAGAGAAGCCCAGGGACCGACGATTCGTCAGGTCGCAAGCCGCCTGATCGCCTGGCAGCAGATCAACGTCGCAACGACCCAACCAACCTTCGAGTTCGCCCGGATAGGCCAGGCCATCGCTGCCGACGTAGGACGCGCCATAGCGGTAGAGTCGACTATTGCGGCCAGCTACGACTCGTCCTTCCGTATCCAGCGCCAATTCCCGACCCTGACCACCGAAGCTGCTGTCCTCGTTGAGGGTGCCGATACAGGTCGGTTGATAGGAACAATCAACGCTACAGTCGAAATCCGGCGGCAACGTGCCGTCCAAGACAAAGATGGCACCCACATTGTTCATGATATGAATCAGTTCAAGATCATCGACCACGGCGCTCTCCGCATCGAAGATATCGTCGCCAGCCTGTGGCGGCTGCGGCAAAGAGCAGGTGCCGCCCTTACGAAAATCAAGATTCTGAAGACTGTAGAAAACCTGCAGCTCCAGATCGAGGTCCACCACGCGTAGTGCCGATTGACCGCTGCCGCTGGTTGAAGTCAGGAACAGGCGATCGCGGCCCGCGTCGAGCACGATGTCTTTCAGGGTGATGCCCTCAACGCTGAAGCTGTTCAGCAGGGCGCCATTGTTATCGAAGACAGCCAGACGGCTCTCCCGCTCGGCCTCCAGCGGCGGGCCCGGATTGCAATTGATCAGCCCTGAGTCGACAACATAGGTGCGGCCATCATCCGTGACGGTCAGAAAACTGGGATCCGAGGGAAAGGGCAAGTCGAAACGACGGTCCGTGCCCTCACCGTTGTTGCAGAGGACCAGCAAGGTTTGGTCATCGATGGTTTGCTCGACGCGGAAGTCTTCGATGAAGTAGGGATACAGGGGGGCGACGAAGAAGCCGTTTTCAGGTCGGTCTTCGATCTTGAAGCGCAGCGGATCCCCATCGGGATCAAATCCCGTCAATCGGATCGGCGTCGGCTCGAAGGACACGGCATCCTGGCGATCAACGCCGGTCTGATCGATTGCCACCGGCAGGACATTCGATGCCTTGACGTTCACGATCTGGATCGCCTGCGAGCTATTGCCCGAGGCGTCCACCGCCGTCCAGGTCACCTCGTGCAGTCCAAGCCCCAAGGGTAGGACTGCGTCGTTGCTGACCTGTGGCTCCAGGTCAACCAGGTCGAAGAGTGCCGGGTCACCGAGTTCAGCGACCTGAGTCTGTTCGATTTCAACGATATCGGGCGGAGCGACCAGTGCCGGCGGCTGGCGGTCCAGCACCGTGACACGCATCATCGTTTGGGTCTGATTCGCTTCGCCCAGAAGATTGGGACCCGGATCACTGGCCGTCCAGGTAATGACGAAGCTGTTGTCTTCGCTGTCCGTGTTGACAGGCCAGAAGTTGCGGAGCTCCGCCGTCGGGAATTCGAGGTTGAGCGTCGTCTCTCGATCACAGGCATCGCTGACCGACAGGAAAGAACGCAGAATGTCTTCATAGCGGAGGCGCGATACACCGCCCACCTCATCGGCTTCGATCGTGACGCTGAGTATGCCGCCCTCAAAGGTGGCCGTGGCGTTGCCGTTGCTGCCGGCCGTCTCTTGGATGACCGGGGGAATTTCATCAAAGACCGTCACGGTCTGGGTCGCCGAGCGCGACACGGGCAAGCGCCAACCGTTGATATTCAGATCGAGGGCAATGGTCGCGGTTTCCCTGAAGACATTGAGCAAGATCGTCTTCCAGGGATCGGTCTTGGACCCGGGCGGAATTCCGGGAATCAATGCGGCCAGAACATCGACAGGGCTCAAGCGCGTGTTCGCTCGCCAGACCACGCTATTGCGTCCCACGGGAAAACTCAGCTGCCGTCCCTCATTGTAGGGGCATTCATAGAGCGGCCCCGCGCCTTCGAACTGGCTGAAGCGCACGCTGCCGTTCTCGTCATCACACTCCTCATAGATCTTGTCCGAGGCATCAAAGGATGCGCTGGAGACCAGGAAATCAAGGTCCGTGAACTTCGCACTGGGCGGTCGCGGATTACCGGCCAGCACCACCACGTCCACGTCCGTGTTGTGGTGGGTCATCCGGGGGCTGCCCAGATCGCCCCAGTCGCTCAAGGACGAGAAGGGAATACCCAAGGCATCTTCGTAGCCGAAGGCCATGTGGTCCTGACGGATCTGCACCTCGCACTGGCCGGCGACCACTTGTCGT
This sequence comes from Pseudomonadota bacterium, assembly GCA_039414335.1. GTDB lineage: Bacteria > Pseudomonadota > Gammaproteobacteria > Xanthomonadales > Wenzhouxiangellaceae > Wenzhouxiangella. The sequence continues at coordinate 3,559 of JBCDLQ010000352.1, forward strand.
TCGATGTCGTCCGGAGCGTTCAACGCCGGCTTGCAGAACTTCAGCAACAGGTTCGAGCCATAGGCTGCCCAGCCGGCTGACTGGGCACCC
>JBCDLQ010000353.1:0-3646 GCA_039414335.1 Pseudomonadota bacterium
AGTCTGCCCACTTTCCTTCGCAAGCTGGGAAATATCGATCATGGCGCTTGACCTCAAGTTGACTTCAAGTTGCATAGTAGTGCCCCCGAATTCACCAATCAATCGCAACGAGAGGTATTTCAGCATGCAGCACACCCTTTACGGGGCCTCGTTGAGCCCCTTCGCCAGGGCAGCTCGAGTCGCCTTCGAAGAGAAAAAAGTGCCCTACGAATTCAAGGAAATTGGTTTCTCCGATCTTCAGCAACCTGACTATGCACGACTTCACCCCTACAGGAAACTGCCCGCGCTAGAAGTCGGACGGCAACCCGTGTTCGAAACCGTCGCAATAATGCGATATGCCGACGAGGCCAATGATCGGACCCCTTCCCTTCAACCGGGAGACGGCTTGGAGCGAGCGCACAGCGTTCAATGGTCAAGCGTGGCAAGCGCCTATCTCTACGCTGACATCTTTACTGGCTTTGTATTCCAACGCACCATCGCACCCCGATTCGGTATGACCGTCGACGAGACATCGGTCGAGGCGCATGTCGAGAAGACTCGCCATCATCTCGATGTCATCCGTCAAGCCCTAGCGATGGGAACGCTGGGCAAGCGCTTGTCTCTTGGCGACATTCTTGTGGTTGCCATTCTTGATTCTCTGAACAGCTTCCCGGAAGGGCAGCAAGTGCTTGAAGCGTTCGATGCAGTGGACGCCTACACCGCCAGCATTGCGAACCGGGACAGCTTCATTGCGACCCAAGCAGAAGACCGCACCTCATGACCCGCCCCTCAGATCACTCTAAGTTGTTCGATACAGAGCAAAACGACTTCTGGAATGGGCAAATGGGAGACACCTGGGTCGCGCAGAAAGCGTTTATCGACGGGATGCTTCGTCCCATTGAGGCCGCGCTCGTCGACCGGATCTCCACCATGAATCCAAGGGACGTCTTGGATGTGGGTTGTGGAACGGGTGCCACCACTGCCGCCATTGCCCGGCGACTTGGCGAAGACGGGTCCTGCGTCGGAATCGATCTGTCGGAAGCGATGATTCGTCACGCGAGGGCGATTAACGGTTCAGACGCTCAACGCGCCAAATTCATCGCGGCCGATGCATCTTCCTATCGCTTTGACAAGCATCAGTTCGATCTGGTCTGTTCTCGATTCGGCGTGATGTTTTTCGGCGATCCGATCAACGCTTTTTCCAACTTGAGAAGCGCAGTCAAAGAAGAAGCCCGGCTTCTACTCACCGTCTGGAGAGCACCTGAACCGGAGGACTTCATGTGGGCTGGAAAGCAAGCCATTGCCCGTATCGTTCCCGAAAGCGACCCACCACCACCCCACGCACCAGGCCCATTTTCCTTTGGAGACGCCACACGAGTCAGGAAGATTCTGGAATCGAGCGGTTGGGATGAACTGACCTTTTTTCCACGCGATTTCGCCTGCAGGTTTGCCGCCAGCGATCTGGACCTGTTCATCGAGAAACTCGCCCCCCTCGGCGTTGATCTTGAATCCCTGGATCAGCGCACGGCCAAGCAAGTCAGGGAAGCCGCGCATCAGGCCTATCAACCGTTCGTCGATGAATCAGTGGTTCGATTCACTGCACCCGTCTGGATCATTGAGGGTCGTGCGAGCACCGTCCAATAATCTAAGGAAATCTATTGATGAATAAGACCATCACGATCGAGAGAAATATCTCAATCGATGCTCCTATCGAACAGGTATGGCGGGTAAGCGCCGAAGAGTTCGAAGACATCGACCGATGGGATGCCAACGTCAAGTCGTCCATCTCCAATGAACATCCTGTTTCGGGCTCAGCGTCTGCAGGACGAATCTGTACGCAATACAACGGCCGAAAGATCGTCGAGGAACTGATCGAGACTGATGTCGACAGAACTTCCTTTTCCTACAGGATCAGCAAGGGCCTTCCGGGATTCGTCGAATCGGCGATCAACACCTGGCGCCTGGAAAAATCGTCGTCGACGCAGACTCGATTGACGATGACCGTGATCATTCAAGTACGAGGTCTCATAGGCACCATGATGAGCGTCCCCATGAAAGCTCAAATGGGAAAGATCCTTGGGAATGCCCAAGAAGAGCTCAAGCATTTCATCGAAAAAGGTCTTCCTCATCCGCGCAAGAGTGCCAAATTGGGTTAGCACGAGACGGCGGTAAGACCATGGAAATTCGAACTGGATTTAAGCCTGAGATTTCCCGGCCGAGGCCGGGGGGCAGCGCTACTGAATCAGTACTCCTTCTCTGAGTTTGTCCTTCCATCTTCGCAAGTTCACATCCCGGCATAGGGAAGCGTCCGACCGATAGTGAAGGAGAAAACGACAATTTCCTGCATGTGATCGGGACATTTTCCTAGTGCCAGGACGCCTGAAGGCCATCAGACTGACCCAACGTCCACAGCGATTGCCCTGCCATGCCCCTGGCCACCATTCATTCCCGAGCCCAGATCGGCATCGATGCCCCGCCGATCTGGGTCGAGGTCCACCTGGGCCCGGGCCTGCCGGGCTTTGGCATCGTCGGCCTTCCGGAAACGGCCGTGCGCGAAAGCAAGGACCGGGTGCGCGCGGCCATGGACAACTCGGGCTTCAAGCGGCCCCAGTGGAAGATCACCGTCTCCCTGGCGCCGGCCGATCTGCCCAAGGAAGGCGCGCGCTTCGACCTGCCCATGGCCCTCGGCGTGATGGCCGCCTCCGGCCAGATTCAGACCGACACGCTGGGTCAATGGGAGTGCCTGGGTGAACTCTCACTCAATGGGGAACTGCGTCCAATCAAGGGTGCCCTGCCCGCAGCCATCGCCGCTCGCAACGCCGGCCGCAAGCTGATCCTGCCTCGCGCCAACGGTCATGAAGCCGCCCTGGTCGAGGGCGCGGAGGTCTACCTGGCCGACCATTTGACCGAGGTCGTGACGGCCATCAACGGACAGCAGACGCTGGAGCGGGCCCAGCCCGTTGAGTACTCAGCCATCTCGACAGGCCCGGATCTGTCGGACGTTCTGGGCCAGGAGCGCGCCCGCCGCGCGCTGGAGATCTGCGCCGCCGGCGGCCACAACCTGCTGTTCATCGGCCCGCCAGGGACGGGCAAGACCCTGCTCGCGTCGCGCCTGCCCGGTATCCTGCCACCGATGGGCGAAGATGAAGCATTGGAAGCCGCAGCCATTGCTTCCGTTGCCGGTCTGGGATTGGACCCGGCCAGCTGGCGCCAGCGGCGCTTCCGCTGCCCGCACCACACGGCTTCGGGCGTTGCCCTTGTCGGTGGTGGCTCGAAACCGCGACCAGGCGAAATTTCCCTGGCCCACGGTGGCGTCCTGTTCCTAGACGAATTGCCGGAGTACAGCCGGCACGTGCTGGAGGTCCTGCGCGAACCCCTGGAGTCGGGGCGCATCATGATTTCGCGCGCGGCCCTGCAGGCCGAATTTCCCGCGCGCTTCCAGCTGGTCGCCGCCATGAATCCCTGCCCCTGTGGTTACCAGGGCGATCCTTCGGGACGATGTTCCTGCACGCCCGATCAAATCAAGCGCTACCGCGACAAGGTCTCAGGCCCCCTGCTCGACCGGATCGATCTCCAGGTCGAAGTGCCGCGCCAGTCGCTCAAGGGCCGCGAGCCGGGCGAATCATCTGCAGAGGTCTCTTCGCGCGTGCAGGCCGCGCGCGAGCGC
>JBCDLQ010000354.1:0-3643 GCA_039414335.1 Pseudomonadota bacterium
CCAGGTAAAGCAGCCCCTGATTGTCGAAGGCCAGGTCGCGCGGATCGCTGATGCCACCCGCGCCCGGTCCCGCCAGATCAGCCTCGCGGACGCCGCTTGCCGCTGAGAAGCGCAGAATACGATTCTCCGTCGCCTCAGTGACGTAGAGCTTCAGCGCCCACTGGGCCGCGGCGCGCAGGGAAAGTCCGAGGCGCTGGTCCCAGTCTTCAGGATCGGTCGTGGGTTCGGCGCCGACGAGACGGGTCAGGGGGGCGCCGGAGTCGTCGTCATAGCGCTCGATGGCGCTGTCACCCAGCACCACGAGCTGGCCGTTCGGGATTTCGGCCAGAGCCCTCGGAAAGGGACTGAGGAGATCGTTGGGGAACGGACGCTGGGAACTCAGAAAAACGTCAATCAGGCGGCCCGACAGTCGGTCATAGCGACGCACATCGCCAGAAGAGAGCAGGGTGATGCGCCCGTCGTTGTCCACGAGGATGTCGGAGAAATCACTCAGGATCGGGCCGGCATTGACGCGTTCCGGGGCGACAGCCACGGAGCGGAAATTTCCGTCCCTATCGAAGGCCAGGACCTGATCGCTACCGGAGGATACAACCAGGAGCTCACTGCGTGTGGCAGTATCGTCGGTGAGCTCGCGCGGACTGAAGACCAACGCCGGCTCGGCGTTCGGGTCGCCCTGACCATCAAAGGGATCGAAGGGGAAGAGGTCGACAAGATCACTGCGGCCGTCACCGTCCTGATCACCATCGGAAAGCGGGGGGCGATCGACAGTGGCGGTGCTGACCGGACTGCGGTAGTTGGCGACATTGACCGCCATGGCTGTGATCTCTGCGGCGTTGTTTGCGCCGGCGTTGACCTGAAGGGAACCGCAGGGCTGGCCTGCGCACTGGACGAAGGGGTTTGAGAAACGGTCCAAGCGACGATAACGGTCCTGGTCGCCGGTCCCAAAGCTTCCCATGATCGTGTGGAAGCGGCCGAGCTCGATAAAGGCGTAGTTCGAGCGATTCGGATCATCGCCACTGGAGCGCGCGCGCTGATGTTCGGCGTTCAGGTTATGGCCGAGCTCATGCGTAAAGACCGCATCGGAACAGACCGACCAGTTGCTGAAGCCATCGTTGTCTATATGCACGCCCCGCGACGAGTCGAAGGTACTGCCTTCTCGACGCGGAAAGCGGGCGACGCCGCAGCTGCCACGCGTCTCGATATCGTGGGGCCAGGTAAAGGCGACGATATCGGCGCCGAGCTGGTCGCGCCGGCTCGCGAGATTACCGAGACCCGCGACTGCGCCTTGCCCTGCCAGGGCCGACTGCAGATTGAAGATCGTTTCGCCATTGTTGTTGCTGGCCGTGTAGTTGACCCGTTCTTGACCGACGAGGCGCACGGCGATCGGGACTTCCGAGTCCACCATGGTCTGGCTGGCAATGGCGATCAGATGGTTGAGACGCGTATCCAGCAGGCTGCCCGGGTAGCGGTCTTCCATGGCCGGGGTGTAAGCAAACAGGATGTCGATGGTGATGGCGTCGTCGTCATTCTGAAGCTGACTGTTGTCGTCACCGCGGCTCGGCGCGGCCGTCGCGCTCGGGTCGGTTTTCGAATCGCTTCGGCTGGCCCGGTCTTCAGGGTAGATGCGCGCGTCGTCGCCCAGGAGGTCGGGGTCAAAGGTATCGACGCTGATGCGCTCGTCGTTTAGATCAACCAGCCAGGTGCCTGCAGCATCGCTGTGGACCAGATACAGGCCGCCGGCGTGATGGATGCGGCCAAACAGACCTTGCTCGCCCCAGGTCAGCACGGCTTGTGACTCGATTACAGCATCTGTCGGCTGCAGCGCGTCGTCGATGGATGCGCTTTCGGCATCCGGTCGAATCAGTACGGTCTCATCGCCGTTACCGTGGGCCGTGCGCCGTACAATCGGCCCCTCAAACTGGCCCGCTGAGCCCAGATCCAGTTGCAGTCTTTCGGCGGTGGGGCGTTCGGCGACCCGGATTCGATGCAGACGCTCTTCGGGCCATTGCTCCAGGCCAGAGACTTGACGCTCGGCCAGCGTGATTTCTTGCCTCTCAAACTCCCAGGCTGACGTTGAGTCCTGGCGAACTTCGCCTGGCTCGGCGGCTGGGGAGGATGAGGAATCGATTGGGGTCGAGTCGCTCTGATCGATCAGCAGGAATGCCAGGGCCGCAGTGATCACCAGGGCCGGAAGCAGAAGTCGATGCATGGTTTATCTCTGGTCTGAAGTCGTTGAATCGTTGCTGGCGCGCCGGCGCGTGCCGGGAAACGGCCCGCTGAGGGCCGAATAGCGCTGCGGTGGGGGTTCGAACTCGCTCGGAGGTCGAACCGGCGGTCGAACGGGTGGCCTATAGGTCGGCGGCTGCCAGGCCCAGGGTGAGATCACTCTGGCAGGCTGGGGTGGGGCAGGTGTTGGCGTGGTTTGAGCTGCAGCGAGTCGCCGGGCTGCCGCGATCTCATCCTCACGAGTCTGGCGGTCGCGGTGCTGATCCAGCCAATCCTGATTGCGCTGCTGGATGGAAGACAGGTCTTGAGCCGGCTCGATCACGCTGATTGATCCGGCGGGCTGATAGGGCACTGAATCGGTCTGACAGGGTTGATCGGAAAACTCGATCACGCCGTCGATCTCGCAACGGTAGATATCCGAGGCTTGCGCACACAGCGGGAGCGCCAGCAGTGTCGCCCCCAACAGCTTCAGTGCGCGCATGTCGATCTCCTTCTACGAATTGCCTCGTATGGTAGCAAAGCCGCGGTCGTGTTCGCTCAGGCGCCGTCAGGCTTGTGGAACAGGCGGCGGATCCGACCGCTCAGCGTGTCCGCGTTGACGACGATGATAAACACCTTGCGCAGGCGATCTTCAGGGCATAGCAGCTCCTTTACGCCGTGCCAGGAGTTGCCCTGGCGCTGGAACAGGAGGGAGCGATTGCCCATCGCGTCAGCGGCCCAGGTCTGTTTGAAGTCGTCAAAGCCGGGGGCGCTGGCGCGTGAGAATTCACCGCCATCGTCCAGCACCACCGTCTCGCCACCCCAGTCCGCGCTCCATTCATCGGGCGTATTGAAATAGAAGATGTGCGAGCCGAGTTTGCGCTTGGCGTCGCAGTGAGGCGAGACCGAGGCACCGCGCGGCGCGAAGTGCCAATGGTAGGTGAGACGAAAACGTCGCGTGGCAAACAGGCGCGCCAGCCAGCTTTGATAGACCGGGCCGTTGAACTCGGCGATCAGCTGATGCCAGGCGGGATGGATGTCCAGGCCTTCGTGGTACTCGAGCGCGTAGCGATCGTGCGGCGTCTGTCCGTGGGCGCGCTTGCGCCCGAAGCTGGCCTTCATCTGATCGACGCGCGGCATGTTGTGGCGCAGCAGATCGAAGGCCGCATCGCTCAGCACGCCCTCTGGATTCAGCCAGGGGTAGGGGTGGGCATCGCGGAAGCTTTCGGTCTGGATTCCGCTGAGGACGGTGCTGTTCAAAAGCGGTTCGCCAGTAGCGTTGCTACTGGCATCAGGTGCGGGCTGCACGGAAGCGGCTGGAGTGGACATAGTGGTCTTCAGATCAGGGTCAGTTGGGCGGTCGATTCGGCTTCGTCGGTTCGCGTTCGGATGTTGAGGATGCCACGGGTCTGTTCCACGACCTGTGCACACTCGTTAC
>JBCDLQ010000355.1:0-3637 GCA_039414335.1 Pseudomonadota bacterium
CCTCCAGATTTACCTCCGAACAACCCATTTCATAAACTGCACGCGTCTTTTTTTTTATTGATTTTCAAAGGTAGTGAGTAACATGGCAACTGGTTCCGTCAAATGGTTCAATGAAGCGAAGGGGTTTGGATTCATCAGTCAGGATGATGGTGGCAAGGACGTTTTCGTGCACTTCAGCGCGATTCAGGGGTCCGGGTTCAAGACGCTGGCAGAGGGTCAGAAAGTGACTTTCGATATCCAGGACGGCCCGAAAGGTCCGCAGGCCGCAAACGTAACGGCCGAGTAATCGATCTGATCCTTGATTGATGAAGAAACCCCGCTTCGAGCGGGGTTTTTTTTGTCCTGAAGAATTGGTCAGGGCCAAAGGGCGGCGGTACCATCGATGGTCAGTCTTCGAGCAAACGGGTTCTTCCATGATGAACGACGACATGCAAGAGAACAGCGCTGATCATTCAGATGAGGCATCGACCGGTGCATTTCCGCTGGAGCCGCCGCTGGACGCTGAGGAAGCGCGCGTGCTGGGCTGTTTGATTGAGAAGGAATCGACAACGCCGGAGGCCTATCCCCTGACCCAGAATGCCTGCGTCACTGCCAGCAATCAGAAGACCAGCCGACTGCCGGTCATGAAGCTGGATCCGGGTCGCGTCGGCATGGCATTGAGAAAGCTCGAAGACCGGGATCTGGTCAAGAGCGACTTCGGGGCTCGCGCGGCGCGCTTCCGTCATCGCGTCGACACGGCACTCGAGTTGACGCCGGGTCAGCGCGCGTTGATCGGCCTGCTGCTGTTGCGCGGTCCCCAGACACTGGCCGAGCTGTTCACCCGTACGGAGCGCATTCATCGCTTTGATGATCTGGATGATGTGGACTACAACCTTGAACGTCTGGCTGGCCGAACGCCTGCTTTTGTGGTTCGCTTGCCGCGCGCGCCGGGTCAGCGTGAAGACCGCTTCATGCACCGATTGTCCGGGGAGCCGGATGTGCCAATAGCCGGTGCTGCGCAGCCCGTGACGCCTTCGACCGTTGCTTCCACGCCGGATGCTGAGGTGCTGGACCGTCTGGCCGAGCTGGAGCGCCGTGTGGCCGAGCTCGAATCGCAGATCAGCCAGGCCGAGAACTGATCAGATCGATTCGTTCGAGCAGCTCAAGCGCTCGAAATCGTCCTGCAAGGATTCAAGGCGTCCCAGCATGCGCCGCTGCTGACGGCGGGTCAGCGATGCGTGGATATCGACCATTGCTTCCAGTGTTCGCTGGCGATTGAATTCCATCACTTCTCGAAAATCGTCGGACCAGTCACCCGCCGGCTGAAACAGCTCGATCAAGGCCGGGCCGAAGGTCTCTTCATCATCGCGACGGGCCAGCAGGTCAGCGAACTTGTCTCGCCATTGCTGCTGGTGGCTGTGCATGCGCGGCGCCACGAACAAGAGGGATTCGCTCCATTCCTGGAGACGCGCCTCCTGCTCCGAGGTCGTCCGGCCGATGAATCGGCCCAGGCTGCCTTTCATGCTCTCGATCTGCTCGCGCTGCCGTTGCTCCGGTGAGGGATCGACGCGTTCTTCCTTGAAGTCCTCATTCCGTTCATCGACGCCATCGAGCAACTCCTGGACCTGATCATCGTCCAGGCTGGCGAACAGGGTGACGACGGACGGCATGGTGCGATCGATCAGGCGCTGACCGAAAACCGCTACCTGTTCACCCATCTGCTCCAGGTCATCGGTGGTCAGGGTCTCGGCGCTCAGTGTCGAACGGGCCGACTCCAGGAAGGGAACGTAGTCCGGAAGCTCATTGGCACAATGCCAGTCGAGCTTCATCTCCAGCGCATCCCGGAAGGCCATTTCCTGTGCCGCGTTGAGGGTCACTTGCTTGTTGACCCAGCGCATCGCCAGCCAGTCCAGGTGGTTATAGGCCAGGCGCAGGCCGCAGGCGCTGGTCGAGAGCACCAGCGCCAGGATAAGAATGAGTCTAACGGCAAGCTTCATGACCGCAGCTTAAGCGGCGAATGATGAAGTGCTCGTTAAAGGCCTGTTGTGATCAACGACCGGCGAGACCATGCATCTCGACCCGACGGGCGACAATCAGTCCTTTCCGGCGCCACCACCCGGCCCATAGCCCATGACTTCCGAATCGATCGGTGGGGTGCTGCGATCAGCGGGGCAAAAGCCCGGCTGGCCATCTTGTCCCGCGTGATAGAAGGCGTCCTTCGAACCGTGCCGAAGGTGAATGAAAAAGCCGGGTACCAGGGCCTGCGTGTACATCATTCCCGGTTCCGGGCAGCCCATCGACCCATCGCCCCAGGTGACTTCCAGGGCGGTCACCACTTCGATGTCGTCGGTGCTGACAGTCATTTGTTCAGTCATATCCGCGCGCGCCGCTTCCACGGCTTGCTCCAGGGTCAATGGGGTCGGCAAGCTCTGGCTCACGTCCGATTCCTCCGCTTGGGTGGTTTCATCGCCGACGGTCGGCGGTTCCGCGACGGGCATCTCGGCCTCGCTGCTGGTTTCCGAACACGCGGTGAGCATCACCGCGCCCAGCGCGATCAGGAGAAGTCGTTTGAGCTGCAGCATGCTTGAGCTACCATTGCGTGAAGTTGATCGCTAGGGTACCGGAAGAGCAGGCATGAGCAAAAGGCGTTGCCCCTGGTGTGGTGAGGATCCGCTCTACCAGCGCTATCACGACAAGGAATGGGGTGTGCCGGTTCACGACGACCGGACCTGGTTCGAGTTCCTGATGCTGGAAAGCGCCCAGGCCGGATTGTCCTGGATCACGATTCTCAGGAAACGAGAGGCCTACCGCGAGGCGTTTGCCGATTTTGATCCCGAACGTGTTGCACGCTTCGGACCAGCGGACGTCGAGCGCTTGATGGGAAATGCCGGGATCGTTCGGAATCGTCTCAAGATCCAGAGCGCCATCACCAACGCCCAGGCTTTTCTGGCGCTGCAAGAAGAGGTGGGCAGCTTCAATGAATGGAGTTGGAATTGGGTCGACGGTAAGCCGATCGTCAATCATCACCAGAGCATGTCGGATGTGCCCGTGACCACGCCGCTGGCAGAGCAGATCAGCAAGGATTTGAAGGCCCGTGGGTTCAAGTTTGTCGGCCCCACGATTGTCTACGCCCACATGCAAGCCAGCGGTATGGTCAATGACCATCTTGTCAGTTGCTACCGTTGGTCTGAAGTTCAGGAAGGAGCTCGGTCATGATGCCGGACGGAACACACACGGTTGAAGCGCTGTTGCGCTTCTTGAAGCAGGCGGGCATGGAAGGGCTGATCAACCCCGCCGTGGCCCGCTCGCGCCGCAATGCCATCGAACATCTCGAAGGTGAAATGACCGAGCAGGAACGGCTCGATATCCGCACCCTTGATGTGGATGGCCTGGCACGCCGTTTCACCAAACTCGAAGGGTCGAGTATCCGCGAGGAAGCGCTGGCGCTCTACGTCGAACGCTTCAAGATGTCGCTGACCGATTACCGCAAGTGGAATGACCAGCCCGCGAGTTTCGAGACCATTGGCGGTGAGCGCGCCCGCGCAGTCAGCCGCGCTGAAGACGGGCGCTCAGCGATCACGCCGGATCAGGATGCCGAAGAACGCATCCGTCTCGAGGCCAGCGACAATCCGTCCGATGTGGTGCCGATCCAGCTGCG
>JBCDLQ010000356.1:0-3628 GCA_039414335.1 Pseudomonadota bacterium
CAGGTCCACCGACCCCATTTCGCGCATGTACATGCGGACCGGGTCGGTCGTGCGGCCGAGGTCGGTTTCGACAGCCGCCAGCGCCGCTTCGGCTTCCTGCTGGGCGGTTTCGTCGTCCGTGTCGGAGCTGGCCGCATCGTTGAGGATCAGCGCATCGGCATCTTCAGGCGCTTCTTCGAAGACCTTGATGCCCATGTCGTTGATCATATTGATGATGTCTTCGATCTGTTCAGGATCGACGATGTCATCGGGCAGGTGATCGTTAACCTGGGCGTAGGTCAACCATTGGCCCTGTTCACGGCCTTTTTCGATCAGCTGCTTGAGCTGAGATGGACGAGGTGCATTTTCCATAATAATTATCTAAGCGTTATTTTCGTCTTCAAAGCGCCAACTCAAGAGCTTGCGCAATTCAGCCGCTCGGGTTCCATCCAGCCCCCCTTCGTTCATCTGGGCCTGCTGGAGCTCGCGGACGCGTGCCTTTACTTGTAAATGACGGATTCGAGCCATGGTTTGGGTCAAGGCTGCCGGCATTTGTTCTGCTTCCTGAACCACTTCGCGACCTGCAAGCCGGGCCAGCCAGGGCTGTTCCGGTCGCTCGCGCCACAGCTCAAGAAGCTTAGCCGTGGAGAGTTGGGGTCTATCGCGACAAAAATCAATCAGTTCCGACAGGAATGCCAAACCTTTCATGTCTCGCGCTATCTCCAGGAGATAGACCGCCTCTCGCGCTGCCAGTTCAGGTCGCTGAATCAGCAGCGCAACCGCATATTGTACCGGCGTCAGGGGGCGTTCGTCATCACCCTGCAACACACGCGGCTTTCGTGCCGGCGCCGCAGCAGCAGCCGTACCCGCATGACCGGCCCGTCGCTGCAGCTCCGAGCGCATCAGATCAGCGAAGGGACCCGCCGGTAAACGCTTCAGATGCGGCTCTGCCAGAGCCACGAGACGGGCACGCCCGTCCAGGGAACGCAGGTCCAGGGTCTCGCCGAGCTGATCGAAAAAGAACTCGGACAGGGGCCGGGCTTCGTCGATCAGGCGCTCAAGGGCTTCAGCGCCCTGGGCGCGGACCACCGTATCTGGATCTTCGCCATCCGGCAGGAACAAAGAGCGCAGCTCCCGGTTGTCCTTCATCAGCGGCAGGGCCGCCTCCAGACCGCGCCAGGCTGCCTGGCGCCCAGCCCGATCGCCGTCAAAACAGAACACAACCAGCGGCGTCGCCTTGAACAAGGCATCGAGGTGATCCGGTGTCACCGCCGTACCCAGCGTGGCCACCGCATCGGTAAAACCGAACTGATGCAGGGCTGCTGCATCCATGTAGCCTTCGACCACCAGGATGCGCTTCGGCAAGCCGCCGCGGCGGACCTGGTGCAGGCGGTAAAGCTCTCGGCCCTTGTGAAACACCGGTGTCTCCGGTGAATTCATGTACTTCGGCTGGCCGTCGTCGATCACGCGACCACCAAAGGCGATGATCCGGCCCCGGCGATCGTGGATCGGGAACATGATGCGACCGCGGAACTTATCCGTGATCCGTGCCTGGGGGCCATCGCCCTTGCGCGTCACCAGACCGGCAGATTCCAGTTCAGACGGCTTGAACCCTGCCTTTGTCAGATGATCGGCCAGGCCCTGCCAGCTCTGGGGTGCCCAGCCGACGCCGAATTCATCCACCGTGGCCTTGTCGAAGCCGCGCTGCTTCAGATAATTTCGGGCCGTTTCATTGGCGCCGAGCTGGTGTCGAAACCAGGTTTGCGTCTCGGCCAGGGCGGCGTAGAGCTGATCGTTCTTGCGCGTCGGCGCCCCGCCCGCCTCGCGCGGGACTTCCATCCCAGCCATATGGGCCAGCTCTTCGATGGCGGCAGGAAACTCCAGCCCGTCGTTCTCCATCAAAAAACCGATGGCCGTACCGTGGGCGCCGCAGCCGAAGCAGTGGTAGAACTGCTTGTCGGAGCTGACCGTGAACGACGGTGATTTCTCGTCGTGGAAGGGGCAGAGCGCCTTGTATTCGCCGCGACCGGCGTGCTTGAGATCAACGCGTGAGCCGATCACTTCGGCAATATCGATTCTCTCGAGCAGCGATTCGATGAAATCGTCAGGAATGCGCCCCGGCACGGCTCGTCCGGCGTCGCTCAGGACTGCAAGCGGGCGCGAACCCGTTGCGACACCTCGCGCATGTCGGCCCGACCCTGGGCTTGCGTCTTCAATGCCGCCATCACCGCACCCATGGCGGCCATGCCCTCGGCATCGCTGGCGGCCAGCGCCTGATCAATCATGGCATCCAGCTCGGCTTCCGTCAGGGGCTCAGGCAGGTAGGCCTTGAGCACCTCGATCTCGCTTTCTTCGATCTCGGCCAGTTCGGGCCGGGAACCGGCGCGATATTGCTCCGCAGACTCGCGGCGCTGCTTGATCATCTTTTCGAGGATGGCCAGCGTCTGCGTGTCGTCAAGCTCGATGCGCTCATCGACTTCACGCTGCTTGATGGCGGCCGTGGCCATGCGCAGGGTTTTCAGGCGCGGCTTATCGCCGGCCTTCATGGCCTGCTTGACGTCGTCCAGAATGGTGGCTTTCAGTGACACGTGGATTGCGCTCCTTGAAGCCGGTCCGACGGAAGAGAATTCTCTTGGGTTAAGACAATCTGTCGGATTTGGAGTAAAGGTATGGCCCGCCAGTGGCGAACCCATTAATACAAGCGACAGGCAGCGCGGCCAGTCGCAAGCACTAGTACCTTCGGCGCCGATCAGTACAGACGGCGACGATTGACCCGTTCGCGAGAGATCTTGCGCAGGTGGCGCTTGACCGCTGCAGCTTTCTTGCGCTTGCGTTCCTGAGTCGGCTTTTCGAAGAACTCGCGACGGCGAGCTTCCGACACAACGCCGGCTTTTTCACAAGAGCGCTTGAAGCGACGCAGGGCGTACTCGAACGGCTCGTTTTCCTTGACCTTGACACTCGGCATGAATGTTCCCGATTTCACTTTTTGCGTGGAAAGCTGGCCATTATACCGTGCTATTCTGCTCGAGTGCAAAGCCCTTTTCACAACCCGACGATTCTGGGAATCGAGACCTCCTGCGACGAAACCGGCGTGGCCCTGTACCGGCACGAGCAAGGCATCGTTGGCGAGCTCGTCTACACCCAGGCCGACCATGCCGCCTACGGTGGTGTGGTCCCGGAACTGGCGTCCCGCGACCACGTCCGCAAGCTCCCGGGAATGATTCGCGAGCTGCTCGATCGGGCCAACCTGAACAGCACTGACCTGGACGCGATTGCCTACACGGCGGGGCCGGGCCTTGCCGGCGCCCTGCTCGTGGGCGCCTCCACCGCCGTCGCCCTGGCACAGGCTCTGTCCATTCCGGCCATCGCTGTGCACCACATGGAAGGCCACCTGCTCTCGCCGCTGCTTGAAGACCCGGCGCCAGAGCTCCCTTTCGTGGCTTTGCTGGTCTCCGGCGGGCACACAATGCTAGTCGAAGTGGTCGGCCTCGGGCGCTACCGACTGCTCGGCGAGACGCTGGACGATGCCGCCGGCGAGGCCTTCGACAAGACCGCCCGCCTGTTGAGTCTGAGCTACCCCGGCGGGCCGGAAGTCGCCCGCCTAGCCGAACAAGGCGACCGGCACCGCTTTGGTTTCCCGCGGCCCATG
>JBCDLQ010000357.1:0-3627 GCA_039414335.1 Pseudomonadota bacterium
CCGGATGTCTCAAAGATTTCCGCAACACCGCTGAACTCGAACAGCCAGTCGATGACGGGATCGGCAAACAGCGTCAACAGCAGGCCGACCCAGAGCAACGTGCGATCCTTCAAGCCTCGGCAGGCCAGCAGGATGATGGCCGCGAGCCCGTAGATGTGCAGGATGTCCCATGTGAACAGGTAGATGAGGTGGAGCCAGCCGATCACTGACAGGATGAGCACGCGGCGAAGGTAGATCCTCTGGAACCTTGCGCCACGCGCCTCCAGGCGCTCGAGCTGCACCCAGAAGCCCAGACCGAACAGGAATGCAAACAGCGTATTGGCCTTGCTGTAGAACAACAGATCCAGCGCGAACTCCACGTGCCGGTCCAGCCAGGCCGTAGACAAGGTCGAAGCCTGCTTGGCGGTGATCAACATGTCCACGCCACCAAAGCCGTAGAGGTTGATCAATAGCACGCCGAGCAGCGCGAAGCCTCGCAGGACGTCCATGACCAGATAACGATCGGCCGAGGCAGTCGCGCCAGGTCGGCTATCTACAGGATTCATAACTCAGCTTCGGACTTGTTGGGTCGTTCTGGTAATAGATCAGTTTGGCGGCGTCCCAGGCACTTCAACCGACTCTACGAAGGGACGGATTCCCAGCGCTTCGTGGATGGCGGCCGGACGATAGAGGCGGTTTCCCTTCAGGGTCATGGCGGTATTCCGAACCGCGCTGATGTCATCCAGTGGGTTGCCTTCGAGGGCGACCAGATCCGCAGCATAACCTGGCGCAATCTTGCCAATTCCGTCGCCCGCACCAACCACCTCGGCTGAACCGATCGTGGCCAGGCGCAGCACGTCGGCATTGGAAATGCCAGCTTGTGCATAGAGTTCCAGTTCACGATGGAGCGTGAAGCCGGCCATCGCGTCCGTGCCCGCCACCAGCGGCACGCCGGCCTCATGGAGGCGTCGAATCATATCCAGCAGAGCCCGTGATGCGGCGGCATAGCGTTCGGCGTTCTCGTCAGTGATGTCCATCCGACCTCCCAGTAGAGTCCGCTTCACATTGGGTGGAAAGTGATCGGCAACCATCGCGTAGGACGGGCTCAACTCACCGGATCGATGGCGGAACATGTTGTCGAAGATCGCGACCGTTGGATCAACGACGACCTGTTCTTCGACCAGCAGATCGATAAAGTCCGTGACCGCATCGGACTCCTGATCCAGTGAAGCGCCTTCCTCGGCCACGAGCACGAACCTTACGGGTGTCCGCGTGTCGTCATCGGGACCGGCCAGGAAATTCAGGAACACCATATTGATGTGCTGAATCTCATCGAAGCCGGCGCGCACGGCCGCCTCAGCGGTCATGCCCGAAGGAATGTGCCCCGACAGACGCATGCCGCGCTCGTGGATGGCCTCGGCCATCGGTGCCACCCACTCCGGTGGAATGGAGGAATAGATCTTGATGTGCGGATAGCCCTGCTCGTGAATGGTTTCGATATAGGCCAGGGCATCGTCCAGCGTATCGGCCAGATTCCCCGTGGGTGCGGCAAAGGGTCCTGATGCATCGATAAAACCCGAACGGTAGACGCGTGGCCCGATGGCGACACCGCGGTCGAACTGATCGATCGTGTCCAGCAAGCGTTCATGGGTATTGGCCAGATCACGAACCGTGGTCACGCCTCCAGCAATGTGCAGGGCGCCGGCGGATGCATCGACGTGCACATGCATATCCCAGAGCCCGGGAATCAGACTGCGACCTTCCCCTTCGATAGTGACCAGCCCGTCGCAGTCGATCGCCTCAATGGCACCGACGGCCGTGATCACGCCGTCCTCGACGCGAACCGACGAAGACCCATGGAACGCGCCCTCATCCACGTCGAGGATCGCAAAATCATTCAGGCAGAAGGCCTCAGGCAGCTCATGAGTCAAGCGCGCGGCACGCGCTTCGAACAGCGCCTTGTCGGCCAACTGCTGCCGCGCGTCCAGCGCCGGCAATACATCGGCCCAGCCCGCGGGCGTCATGCCCATCCAGCCAAAGGCCAGGGCAAACAGCTCATTGTTTTCGTCCAGCCACAGGTACTGGAGATCAAACCCCATGCCCGAGATCGCATAGAGCGAGGCCACAAGAGTCTGGCCGTCGTGCTCAACCGTTTCCTCGCCCAGCTTCTCCAGCGTGGCGGTACCGGCGGGCCACAGCGGCAGACGCTGCTCGGGGGCCTTGAGCAAGGCACGAACCATCACCGCCAGATACTCCGGCGTGGAGTCGTTAGCAAGATAGAAGGCGTTCAGCGGACTCTCCGCCTGTCCAGATTCGAGCGTACTGTTCCAGCTCGCCACGCCGTCCTCGTGCTGGAACCGCTCGTCGACTGGCGCGCCCATGTAGGCATTGCCGCCGCTCCGGAAGCCCTGCACGAGCCCGCTGCCGTCGGTTTCGATTCGAGTGTTCAGCTTGGGGCCACGGCCGCGATCGTTGAACTCGAATTCGACCGTGCGCGTGCCATCATCATGAATGGTCAGCACCAACTCACCGGACTTCTCACCCTGAGTCAACCAGTCGTATCGAATCGTATTCTCGGCATGCGCGAGGGGCAGCAGTAACCAAGCTGCTGCCAGCAGGAACCACTGGCTCATGGGCAACCTCCCTATGGGTTCTTATTGGTCTTCAGACCGCGCCGAGCACGATGTCGAACACGCCCTTCGACGCATCTTCCGATTGCGGTTCGAAATTGACGATCAGCATGCCGCGCTGGTCTTCCGGTACGGCCTGCAGCAGTCTGTCAGGATCATTCAAGGGATGATCGGCAAAGTACATCTGCGTGGTCAGCTCGTGATACCCGCGCCGCGCGACCTTGAAGTGAATATGCGGCGGCCGGCTCCAGGACTCTCCGACCTGATAAGCGCCCGGGATTATCGTCCGGAAACGATAGCGGCCTTCCTCATCGGTGACCAGCTTGCCCCAGCCCTGGAAATTCGGATCCAGCGGCTGCGGATTGGGGTCGGCCTCATGGGCGTATCGCCCGTGGACATTGGCCTGCCAAACGTCGATCAGGGCACCAGCGATCGGTTCACCGTTCTCGTCCAGCACCCGTCCTTCGACAACCACCACATCGCCCAAAGCGGACTCCCTATGGCCTTCGATCATGGTCAGATCGGCGTCCTTGTCGAGCTGGTCCTCGATAGGAAAGAACGGTCCCTCGGTCTGGGCCGGCGTGATCGCCGCCAACATCGGCGCGCTACCGACAACCGTAACCGCTCCAAAGGCACCTCTCAGAAATAAACGGCGATTCGACGGCGACATCGTTGGCTTTCCATCGACTGTCTTGTTCATGCTTGATCTCCTCACGTGTAGTGCAAACCTCGTCATCTGACCCAGAACTCACGTCATTCAGAATGAACGGCGATCGTATTCAAATCAACGCCGATCAAAACGCAGCCGAGTCGACAACACCAGGCAGCTCGCCATAGGATCAGGACCGAGTTTGTGGACTTATTGACACTCAAACTCTTCAAACGTGCCCAAGATGCCGCCCTCATCCGCATCGTTCAGCGGTCCAAGGCGATGCCAATGGATGCTCAGTCCCGGCCTTCGATGATCAAGAAAATGGCCGTTGTTTCGCCGACGTTCAGCACCTCATGCCATTCAACG
>JBCDLQ010000358.1:0-3624 GCA_039414335.1 Pseudomonadota bacterium
ATACGGCCCTGGGCTGCGCCATCATCGCCATCCCCAT
Organism: Pseudomonadota bacterium; assembly: GCA_039414335.1. GTDB lineage: Bacteria > Pseudomonadota > Gammaproteobacteria > Xanthomonadales > Wenzhouxiangellaceae > Wenzhouxiangella. The sequence continues at coordinate 38 of JBCDLQ010000358.1, forward strand.
TGCACTGCTCGGCTACTTCGCGTCCCTTGGGATTTCGGAAGTCTGGAACCGCCGGCGCCATGACGCTCGTCGCCTGCGCCGGGAGGCGGCCAAGCGGGAACGTCAGGAACGCGAGTTCGAAGACAAATTCCCGCTGGACTAGTGAATTAGTGGATCAGGCGGTCAGTCGAACGCCTATTCGAAACGCAGGGCTTCGATCGGCTCCAGCTGTGAGGCGCGGCGGGCCGGATAGAAGCCGAAGAAGACCGCGATCACACAGGCGATGCCCACGGCACCCACCAGGGTGATCGGGCTGATCAGGATCGGAAACTCGCCCAGGTTGGCCGCCAGATGCGCGCCCCCTACCCCGAGCAACATACCGAGGATGCCGCCCAGCAGGCCCAGCAGCGTGGCTTCGACCAGGAATTGCGTCAGCACATCGCGCTGGCGTGCACCGATGGCCAGGCGCAGCCCGATCTCGCGAGTGCGCTCGGTCACAGAGACCAGCATGATGTTCATGATGCCAATGCCACCGACGATCAGTGAGGTCACGGAGAAAGCGGCCAGCAGGAAGCCGAGTAAGGATTCGGTTTCGTTGCGCGCGCGGATGAACTCGGCGAAGTTGATGACCACGAAATCGTCTTCGGCCCCGGGCTGCAGCTCCCGTCGTTCTCGCATCTGTTCTTCGAGCACGTCCTGGGCATCCAGTACGTCCAGGTCGTCCCAGATCTTCAGGAAGATGCGCCCGGCATCATCCGGCACGGTGTTGGATCCGCGCGAAATACTGCGCTGCATGGTGGTGACCGGCACCCAGACCACATCGTCCTGATCCTGGCCCCAGCTGGTTGCGCCCTTCTCTTCCAGCACGCCGATGACCGTCATAGGCGTACGCCCGACTCTCAGGCGGGCACCAACAGGATCGCTGCCAGCGAACAGCTCATTGGCCACGGTCTGGCCAATGACGGCGACCTTGGCGGCGCTGCGGACTTCACCTTCCTCGAACATGCGACCCGAGGTCATGCGCCAGTCCTGGATGATCGGATACTCGGCGTTGACGCCGTGGGCGGTGCTGGTCCAGTTGTTGCCTTCCGTGACCAGGCTGATGCCCGCCTGCAAGCGCGCCGAGGCGGCTTCTACCCAGGCGCTGTTTTCGCGAAGCGCCGCGACATCGCGCTGAGTCACGGCACGAGCCGTCCCCGCGCCGCGCGAGCGACCGCCCCAGAAGCTCGAGCCCGGCCGGACCTGCAGCGTGTGCGTTCCAAAGGCAGCGATCTGGGCCTTGAGCTGCTCACCGGCGCCCTGTGAGATGGAGACGGCGACGATGGCGGCACCGATGCCGATGACGATGCCCAGCATGGTCAGGATGCTGCGGACCGAATTGGTCCGGATGGCGCGCAGGGCGATGCGGAAGCTCGCCTTGAGATTGACGCCTCCCGTGTTCAGATCCAGATCGGATTGAGCCCTGTCGAGATCGGCTCGGGCCAGGTCCAGGTTCGTATTGGGCATGGTCGCGCTCATGCGGCAGCCTCTTTGCTGTGGTTCGAGTCACTGATAATCTCACCATCCCGGAAACGGATGATGCGTTTGGCGTGTTCGGCGATTTCCCCTTCGTGGGTCACGAGAATCACCGTTACACCGTCCCTATTGAGTTCGGTCAGGAGCTGCATGATGTCCTCGGCCGTTGCCGTGTCCAGGGCTCCGGTCGGCTCGTCGGCCAGAATCATCTGCGGGTGATTGACCAGTGCCCGGGCGATGGCGACACGCTGCTGCTGGCCGCCGGACAGCTGGGCCGGGGTATGGTCCATGCGCTCGACCAGGCCGACCCGTTCCAGGGCTTCGGCGGCCCGGCGGTCCTTTTCGGCGGCCGGCAGCCGCGTATACATCAACGGGAGCCGGGCGTTGTCCAGGGCGCTGGTCTTGGGCAGCAGCATGAATTGCTGGAAGACGAAGCCGAGCACCTGGTTGCGCAGGGCCGCGAGCTCATCCTTGCTGAGTTTGGCGATGTCGCGATCGGCGATAGCCAGCTCGCCCCGGGTCGGCGTGTCCAGCGCGCCAACCATGTTCATAAAGGTTGATTTGCCTGAGCCGGATGGGCCCATGATGGCCACGAACTCGCCCCGGTGAATCTCGGCGTCGACCGATTTGAGCGCCTGGACCACGTTGTCGCCCATGATGTAGTCCTTGCCCAGACCTCGAGCACGGACCAGCACCTTCTCATGCGTGTTCAGCGTGTTCATTCGGAACGCTCCCGCGGCAGGCGAGTGACCACTTCATCTCCTTCGTCCAGCTGGCCACCGGCGATCTCCGTGTAGCGATCATCGGCAATACCGAGGCGGACGCGTTTGGGATCGAGCAGACCGCTCTCTCCCAAGCCATAGAGCGTAGCGGGTCGCGTCGCTTCCATGGCGCGCTGTCGAGCCTCGTAGTCAGCCATTTCCTCTTCATTGAGATTGCGCAGCATGACCTCGCGCGTTGCCTCGCTGATGCGTGCGCGAATGGTCTCCCGATCGGCGCCCGACATGAACAGTCCGCGCAAGGAGCCGAAGACTTCGCGCATCTCGTTCTGGATCGTGCCGCGGCGTTCCTCGTCGACGCCCATCTCGGTCAGCATCTCGGCCATCTGGGCACCCGGGTTACCGCGGCCGCCCTGCTGACCACCGCCGCCTTCAGCCGTTTCAGCAACCATGTCCTCTGGCGGGCGGAAGCGGACTGCCGCATTGGCGACTCGCAAAACGTCTTCGCGTACACCTGTGATGATGTCGATGCTGGCCGTCATGCCTGGCAGCAAGCGCTGGCCGGGGTTGCTGGCGGTGATCACCACCGTGTAGGTCACGACGTTGTTTTCTTCGATCGGTGCCAGGCGCACCTGCGTGACTTGACCCTCGAATTCGCGGTCGGGGAAGGCATCGACGGTGAAGCTGGCTTCGGCGCCTTCGAGTACGCTGCCAATGTCGGCCTCATCAACGCTGGCTTCGATCTGGATTTCGCTCAGGTCCTGGGCGATGGAGAACAACAGCGGCGCCTGCAGGCTGGCGGCGACAGTCTGACCCAGATCGATCGCGCGCTCGATCACCACGCCGTCGATCGGCGAGCGGATCTCCGTACGCTCCAGATCAATGCGGGCCGATTCCAGGGCGGCCTCGCGCTGCAGCACCGTGGCTTCGGCGTTGCGTTTCTGTGCCTGAGCAATCTCGAGATCGGCCTCGGCAGAACGATAGGCGAGATCGGCCTGATCCAGCTCCGAGTCCGAAATCAGCCCTCGTTCAACCAGAGACTGCTGCCGCTCGAACTCTCTTCCCGCATTGCGGAGATTGACCTCGGCCTTGCGAATGCCCGCCTCCTGAATGGTGATGTTGGCTCGGGAGACGGCCAGATTGGCTTCAGCTTCCTGCACCCTGCGCTCAAAGGTCTGAGGGTCGATCCGCGCCAGCAGGTCACCGGCCTGAACCGGCGTATTGAAATCAGCGATCAGCTGATCGATCTGGCCGGACAACTGTGATCCGACCTCCACGTTATTCAATGCGCGCACGGAACCGACGGCCGAGACGATACGGGTGATGTCGCCTCGATCGACCGTAGCGGTTTCGATGGCAGCGGTCGGCGCGGCC
>JBCDLQ010000359.1:0-3606 GCA_039414335.1 Pseudomonadota bacterium
ATCTGATCGGTCAAGAAGAAGTCGAGCGCTGCGATGCTGAGGAGGCGTCGGCCTTTTGATGGCGTTTTCCAAACCTCAGGTCTGAGCACTGGGCTTCGAGATGCTCCCGGCAGAATGTCCAAGCTACAGTCCAGGCCTCTATCGGGTAGTCTTCCTGTCCATTGCAACCCGAATCGGTATCTGCTGATCAATGAGTGATTCGAATCGATTCCAGCGGCTTGAGACGCTCTTTCATCAACTGGAAGGGCTGGCGGCAGAACAGCGCCAGTCTCGTCTTGAAGCGCTCGCTGCTGAAGATCGAGCGCTGCATGATGAGCTTCTGCAGATGCTGGAACCTGACGATCGGCTGGAGAGCGGCGCGCAGGCCTTGGAATCCATGGCAGGGCGCGGTGGTGTTGCGGCATCCTTAGGCGCGGAAGACAACCCGACCCTTCGCGACCCCGATCAGGTCGGACCCTATCGTCTGGTTCGTCAGGTTGGCGAGGGCGGCATGGGGCGCGTCTATCTGGCCGAGCAGGAAGAACCGGTTCAGCGTCGCGTGGCCTTGAAGCTGACGCGGCGGGGCCTGGACAGTGAGGAAGCGATCATCCGTTTCCGCGCTGAGCGGCAGGCGCTGGCCGTTCTGGAACACCCCAACATCGCGAGCGTGTTTGATGCGGGCAGCCTTGACGACGGCCGTCCTTGGTTCGCGATGGAGTTCATCGAGGGAGTTCCGATCACCCAATGGGCGGCAGATCGAAAGCTGGGCCTGACCGAGCGGATCGAGCTGCTGCTGCCCGTTTGCGAGGCGGTGCAGCACGCCCATCGCAAGGGACTGATTCATCGCGATTTGAAGCCATCCAACATCCTGGTCGTCGACCAGGGCGGCACGGGCGTGCCCAAAGTGATCGATTTCGGCATCGCACGCGCTATGGACTTCGAGGCCGATGACGGCACGCGAGTCACACGCCTTGGCGAGTTGGTGGGCACGCCTGAGTACATGAGCCCGGAGCAGGCCGCACTGGGCGAGGTCGACGTGGACACGCGTTCCGATGTCTATTCGCTCGGGCTGATGCTCTATGAACTGCTGGTCGGTGGGTTGCCCGTTTCCGGCCGAGAGCTGCGCGATCTTGGTTTCGAGGCCATGTGCCGTCAGATTCGCGAGGGCGAGACTCCCCGACCAAGCCGCGTACCCACGGACCCAGTGACCACGGATTTGACAACGCAACGCTGGCGATCGCGCCTGAAAGGTGATCTCGATTCCGTCTTGCTGAAGGCGCTTGCGAAGGATCGCAATCGCCGCTACGGCAGCGCCGACGATCTGGCGGATGATCTGAGGCGCTACCTGTCGAACGAGCCGGTGGTCGCACAACCGCCGTCTCTCGGCTATCGAGCCGGCAAGTTCATCAAGCGCCACCGCTGGCCCGTCGCTGCTGGAAGCGCTGTTGCATCGGCGCTCTTGATCGGTACCGTGCTCGCCAGCTATGGTTTGTTGCAGGCGCGTGATTCAGAGCAGCGCGCGCTCGCGGCGGCGGAGCAGGCAGAGTCCGAGCGACAGGCAGCCGAAGAGACGACAGCCTTTCTCGTCGATCTGTTCCGTGCTGCTGATCCGGCCAACGACCCTGGCCTCGAAGCGACAGCCGAGGACCTGTTGGGCCGGGGCGAAGTCCGGATTGATCAGCTTGAAGGTCAACCGGGTGTGCAAGCCGAGTTGCTTGCCTCATTGGGCAGCGCCTATTCCGGCCTCGGTGAATTGAATCGATCAGAAGCCTTGCTGCAACGCGCCCGCGCCTTGCGCGATGCCGGCGAGGCTGCCGATGCTTACAAGCGTGCCGCCATTGACAGCCGCTTGGCCGATCTGCTTCGCGAGCGCAGCGCCTATGCCGATGCGGTCGACTACTACCGTTCCGCGCTCGAGACACTTCGTTCCCTGGATCGCTTCGATAATGACGATGAGATCGTCCTGCTCAACGGGCTGGGCGTATCGCTGGTCCGAACCAACGATACGGAAGGTGCAGAGCGGGCTTTCCAGCGGGCCCTGGCGTTGGTTCAGGAGCTTCCGGAAACCGATGATGCTGCACTCGCGGCGCGCCAGAATCATCGTCTCAATCTGCAGAGCGGCCTGACCAGCCTATACGCGGCGCAGGGTCGATATGCTGAGGCTGCGACGGCTACCCGGGACGTGCTGGCGGTTCTCAGTTCGATCCTGCCTGAGACGCATCCCAATATTGCGATCCTCCATACGAATCTATCCGTGATGTTGGCGGCACAGGGTGAGTTGGTCGACGCCGATCGAGAAGCGCAGCGCTCCATTGAGCTCAGTCGAGAATCATTGGGTGCCGATCACCCCCGAACCGCGATCCATTTGCTGCATGCCGGCACGGTCCAATGGCGTCTGGGCAAATTTGCAGGCGCCGAGTCCAGCTTCCGCGAAGCCATCGATATCAGCATCCTTCAGCACGGCGAATCACATCCGGAACTTGTTCGCCCCAGGACGCGACTGGCGCTCGTCTTGATGCAGGTCAATCGTCTGGACGAGGCAGCGGCGGAAGCCGATATTGCCATGAATATCGGTGCGGCCAACAGTGACGCTGTGCCAATCGGCTATCGATTAGAGGCGCTCCAATCTGGCATTCAAATTGAGCTGGCCCGAAACGCTCCCAGCCAGGCGCGTGCGCTGCTTGGAATTTCGTATGATCTCGACGGTCTGGACTCAGAGGACCAGGGTCGGCTCAAGCTGCTTGAAGCACGAATAAACCTGGCTGAATCGCGCACTGACAGGGCCGCTGCCTTACTACAAGAGGCGGAGGATCTGAGCGGTTGTGATGCCGAACCGTGCGTGCTGGATGCAGCTGCCAAGGGAGAGATTCGAGCTGCTGTTCTAGCCGGCATCGGTCCCTCTGAACGAGCCATTGAGACCCTCGCTTACGCCGCGCGGCATCCTGACTGGACGCATTGGTTAATCTCCCAGCCCATGTTTGATTCTCTGAGAGACAACCCGCAGCTGATCGAGCTTCAGCGCTTGCTGGCTCAAAAGGCCGAAATGTCCTCAACTCCATAGCTTCCCGTTCGATCTAAGATCAATGGATCGAATTCATCTCCTGGGCAGAGAATCTGGCGCTTATGCTGAACCCGTCGGATAGCGGCCACTCAAGGATTCGTGCCGTTCTTCTCCACGCCCTTGGGTATCCACGGAAAAAAGCGATTGGTCGTTTTCTGGTAGTCAGCATAGGCTGGCCGCTTTTTGAGCGAATAGTATTCAGCGGGCCTCGCACCCGTTAGATGAACCAGGGTTTGATACATGAGTCTTGAAACAAAGAGTAGTCCGGCAGTCAAGAATAGGGCGATGATCGTGTGCTCGGTTTCAAAAGCCTCGGGCAGGGCAGGCAGGGCCATTAGAATCAGTCCATTCCAGACCATCCATTCAAAAAAGTAGTTGGGGTGTCGGCTGTAGCGCCATAGCCCACGCTGGCAAACGGCCAGCCGTTCGCCTCTGGCCTTGCACGCTCTGACAAAAGTGCCCTTCTGATAATCGGCAAGAGACTCAAGGGCTAGGGCGATGATGGCGATCGCGAAACCCAGGATTTCGATCAGCGAAAGGGTGAGGGAGCGATTGAATGCCACCAG
>JBCDLQ010000360.1:0-3606 GCA_039414335.1 Pseudomonadota bacterium
CCAGTTCAGGGTTTCCAGCGACTCATAGCCCGGAAGCAAGGTGCCTAACTGACGATCCCACCGCTCCAATTCGACACCATCTACGGTAGAGGCCACGAGAGAAAGCGCTGCCTGAGCGAGCACTCCGTTGCTCTGATCAAGAGAGACACCAATCTCTATGTTGGCCGTCTCGCCCAGCAAGTAGTGGCTCTGATTCGGCCGCAGGATCAAAGTGAGCTCGGCCTCGAGCTCGATCATAAAATCGAGACTCTTGACTTGAATGACTTCCCCCGCATCATCGGTCAAGGTCGCTACCGCACGATAGTATCCGGCAAGGAGGCCTTCGGGATGCCAAGTCACAGGCCGGCTCCAACTCTGGCCAGAGCCAAGATTCTGGATCATCGAAGCATCCAGAGTGGCTACGGCATGACCTCCCGCATCAACGATTGACAGGTCAAGTGTCCCATTGAGTGTCGGGCCGGAATTGATCAATTGAGCGTTCAACTCAAGCGGGTCTCCATGGGCGATCGAGGTGTCTGCAGCACTGAGGTGGAGATAGACCCCCTGCTGGACACCAATGAGAACCTCGGAGAACGCGATATTGTCCTCGCGCGTCGTTTCGACGAGCTGGTAGAACGGATCTACCTCAATCAATAGATCATGCAGCCCGTCTGTTTCAATCTCAGTAACAGGCAGGGAAATCCACCACTGTTGAGACGGTGACAAAGGCGGCACCGCAATCAACTCGCTGATATCCGGCCCGCCATCAACAGGCGACAAAGTAACGAACGCAAAAGCACTCTCAGATGATCCCTGCCCACGGTTCTCAACGAGGGCTTCGATCAATACCGTAGCCTCACCCGTCTCGCGGCGAGCCCTCAAACTATCTGGATGCACATAGAGATTGGGAAGCGCTTGCTCACTGAGCATGATGAGCAGGCTTTCAGAAGCCCCACTACGAGTTCCGTCCGGCGGGGTCGCGAAACCAACCACTTCATTGTCGCCAGCCATGAGCCCAAAATCATCGACAGCAAACGAACCGGAAAGACGCAAGAGCGACAGCTCATTGTCAACTTCAGAGCTAATCCAAAGCTCTAGCGGACGCTGCCAGGTCCAAACCTCTGAAATGGAGCTCAAATCCAGAGCGGCTTGAGAGATAAGCTGGCCATCGATGCTATCGAGAATACGCAGGGAATCATCGCTTAATACAAGCAGATCACCTGCATCTCGACTCCAGGTTGGAAGATACAGGTCGTCACCATTGCTCGTGAGCGTCTGCAAGCCTGAGGATGCGTGGTCATAGAGCTGGACTTGTCGACTGCCACTTGATTGAATCGTAATCGCCAGGCGGCTGGAATCCGGTGACCACTCCGGCTGAAGCGCAAAGACCCCGCTGGAGACCCTAGAGTAATGATCCGCTGCAATATCGTAATGGTGGAGTTGCCCATCTCGAACCCAGGCCAGTTTCGTCGCATCAGGAGACCATACAGCGGTGTCTCGGTTGAAATCTGTAGGACCGACACTGGGTATCGCGAAAACCTCGTCTTCAAGACGTCGCCAGATCAAGAGTTCACTCGGAGAAGTCGGAGTGAGGGAACCGCCGAGCAGCACCTGATTGCCATCTGTTGCCGGAATCGCAAACTGGACGTAGTAGGCCGGAACCTGCAGGGGCAAACTCGTACCGGCCTGAGGGTTCACGACCTCAATCGAGCTCTGACCCTGAACCTTTCGCCACAGTCGTTGCCCTGCAACATCCCACGCTGCAAAGTCAGCTGTGGTGGACCAAGGCCCCATCTGTTCATTGGTTCGGACATTGAACAGGAAATCACTACCCGTAGGCCTGATCCATACCCAGTCACCGTTTGGACGGATGCCATTGGCGCCACTGACGCCCAACACGGCGGCAATGGGCTGCTGCTCTGATTGAGACCTTGCGGACAACTCAGTTACAAGGAGGTTATTTCGCCAGATTTCGACCGAAGCTCCGGGCTCCGTCAGTCCGCTCACTCTGATTTCGGGTTCGGTGACCTCAACGACCTGACCGGGGGAACCGGGCTCGAAGAAGATCGGCGGAGCAGTTTGAGTTGAATTGCTTGGAACACCGAATGCGATGGCACTCGGTTCACCCTGGTTACCGATCGCGTCCAAGACTCTGACGAGATAGAAGTAAGTCGTCCCATTGATCAGTGGCGTATCGACGAAGTCCGTAGATGTAGTAGTTGCAATGACTTCAAAAGGTCCGGCAACTGACAGCGCTCGTTCAATTTGATAGGCCGAGGGAGTGATCCCTGGCCCTGCAGACCACTGAATTCTGAGGGCTCTCCCTGCAGTCAACGAGTGGACAGTCACACCCTGCGGAGCGGTCGGTTGCTCAATATCAATATCGACTGAATCGAGATTGGATGGCTCACTTCTGATTCCTGCGTCGCTGATGGCATAGACCACGTAGCCATAACTGCCATTGAGCAGCGCGGAATCGACGTATTGGCGAGGAGAGGTCGCGTCAAGAACTGCAAGCTGACTTCCATTTCTATCAATGGCATAGGCCGCGACGTTCTCGCTTGTACTTTCCGTCCAGCTGAGTTCGACGTTTGAACCAGTCATCGTTGCCGACAGGACGACTGCTGCCGGGGGATCGACGTCTCCGATCGAGACCTGAACCGGTGAGGAACTTTCCCCGCTGAATCCGAACTGATCAACGGCGGCCACCTGAAGATCGTAGATACCAGGCAACAGATCAGACGAAATCCACTGCGATTCAGTGAGGATCGGTTGTGCAGTGACGTTGATCTCGGATAGGCCCAGCGAATCGATGCCTTCTGAGTTCAATCGGAAGACGTCAATCCGTATCTGTGAAGTCCGATAACCATTCTGGATCTGGAAAACGTTGTTCAACTGTGCGTTGTCTTGCACTCGAGCCAGTGGTGACCAGATCTCACCGCTCCACGCGAGGAGGTTGTAGTCGACCGCCTGGCGCTCCGACGCCCAGGTCAACTCAATTTCACTGATGACGATGGGCTCGGGATATTGAATCGTCAGAGTCGGTTGATCTGAAACGGAGTAGAAGAAATCATCTCCCCAGGCCGTTCCAAAATCGTCATCTAGCGCCAGCGTTGCACCATCAGGCAAGGAGGAAACCTGTTGAGGCGCAGGAGCGGTAGTCACTTCCGGCAGAAGAGTTCCATTGCGCCGAACCACATAACCGAGTAACTCGTCGGATGGATGATCATCCCAATCCGCGTCAATTTTGTGATCAATCACCGTCAACATGACACCGGTCGGTGAAGAGAGGGGCTCCAGAACTTGAACCCCCATCTGTTCGGTCACGCTCAAGCCCCCCTGTGGATCTAGGACGGTGAGCGTGATCGTGTTCTGTCCGACAGCGAGTGTGATCTGATCGAGCGCAAAGGGAATACCGGCATCCACGCTGATTTCGTATTCACTGACCACGACCCCACTGCGTTCAACCCGAAGTTGCGCCTGTCCTTCGACAGGGCTCTTCCCGAAGCCACTGATGAGTAATTCCTGCGTTGGTGTCGGAGACTGCTCTAAGGAAGGTCGATGCACCAGAACCGCAAGTGCCGGAGTCGGATCGGAAGCGTTCCCGGAGTCATCGAGCGCAGCGAC
>JBCDLQ010000361.1:0-3603 GCA_039414335.1 Pseudomonadota bacterium
CACGGATCTGCAGTCCGCCCTGGCTGTCGCCAACGTCGGAGACGAAGTCTGGGTGGCTGCGGGCACTTACCGCCCTGGTCCCAGCGGAGACCGAAATGCAAGTTTCCAACTCAAGAATCTCGTTGAAGTCTACGGCGGTTTCGTGGGCAGCGAAACAACTCGGGCCCAAAGAAGCTGGCGTGGAAACCCAACGATTCTCAGTGGCGATATCGATCAGAATGGCGCGCTGGACGGCAACAGCTACAGTGTGGTCCGATCGAATGAGAACGATGAAACGGCGGTGCTCGATGGATTCACCCTGACCCGCGGCAATGCGGACGACAACAGCAGTGGGCCGACGGGAAATGGCGGGGGAATGTTCATCGCAAATGGCAATCCAACGCTGACCAACCTGCGATTGGTTCGAAACTATGCGCTCATCAATGGGGGAGGCATTTGGGTCGGCTCCTCTTCGAACCCATCGGTTTCCAACAGCGTTTTCCTGGGCAACCGCGTTTCCATGTTCGGGGACGGCGGAGCGGTCTATGCGTTCAACAATGAATCCACCTTCGACAACGTCACTATTTCTGGCAACCGAGCCGATCGAGGTGGCGCCTTTGCCTTGAGTTCGGCCGACGTGATCATTCGGAACACCATCATCTGGAATAACCGCGATGAGACCGGAACTGGAACCGCCAGGTCCTCGATCGTCTTGTTTGGAAGCAGCCCAATCATCAGCAACAGCCTGGTTCAGGGCTGCAACCCGGGCGGGATTTGGAACACTGGCTGCGGGGCCAATGGGGGCTCCAATCTGGTTGACGCCAACCCGCAGTTCCTTGAGACGCCTGAACCTCCTTTTGACGGGGTGAATTCATTCGGAAACCTGAAACTGCGGGCGGGCTCGCCAGCCATTGATGTCGGAAACAACGCCGTTGTCTCGGCCGCACAGGATCTTTCAGGCAATCGGCGTATCGTCAACAACGCTGTGGATATGGGTGCCTACGAGCGACCCGCGGTGGACTGTTCCGGAGGTGGGCCGCTATTCGTCAACCCCGGCGCAAGCGAGCCCTCTGACGGGACGAGCTGGTCTTCTGCTTACTCTGACTTACAGGATGCGCTGGACGGCAATCAAGCCTGCACGATCTGGGTTGCAGCGGGTCTCTACAAGCCGGCCCCGGACGGGGTCCGTTCATCGTCGTTCAGATTGCGAGACGATCTGGCGGTCTTCGGAGGCTTCTCAGGCAACGAAACGGCGCTTGAACAACGCGACTGGCGCGTCAATGTCACCGTTCTCAGCGGCGATCTGGACAATAACGACACGACCACTCCTGACGGCGTGGTGGAGACTTTTTTCCTTGCGATCGGTCGCAATGCATTCAATGTCGTCGACAGCAGCGGTGTCAATAGCGCTGCGACTCTTGATGGCTTCACGATCACGGCGGGAAGAGGGAGCGGGACTGGGAACGACAATCGCGGCGCCGGCATCCTCAATCTCGGCGGCCTGCCGGCATTGCGCAATCTGAGGCTGATCGGAAATTCTGCGTTCACGGGTGCCGGGATGTTCAATCAGAACGCAAGCCCCTTAATGTCCAACGTTTCCTTTGTCTTCAATGCCGCGACGGCAAATGGTGGCGGGATGCACAATCTCGACGGCAGCAGCCCACTTATGGTCGGCGCATCGTTTATCGCAAACCAGGCCTTCATCGGCGGCGGCATGTTCAATGACAACAACAGCAATCCTGAGCTGCATAACGCAATTTTTCTGGGAAACGCCGCCACGAACTTCGGTGGCGGTCTGGCCAATACAGCGAGCAGCCCCTCCGTGACCAACGTCAGCTTCAGTGGCAACACGGCCCGCGATTTCTTCGGCGGCGCCATCGACAACTTCGACGGCAGCAATCTCGTTCTCAATAACGTGATTGTCTGGAACAATCGGGACAGCACCGGAATCGGCAACGCGTCGTCGTCAATTTCCAATGACAGCGCCACGGTGATGATCGGTCACAGTCTCTTGGAGGGCTGCCGCCCGGGCGGCAGCTGGCAGTCAGCTTGCGGCACCGACATGGGCAGCAATGTAGCTGACGCTGAACCGATGTTTATCGATACGCCCTTCCCGCCTCTGGGTTTCGTCACGACGGAGGGCGATCTGCGGCTGATGGCAGACTCGCCGGCGATCGATGTTGGCAACAATTCCGCTGTTACCCAGCCGGTTGACCTCCTTGGGAACGACCGCATCATCAACGGCACCGTCGACCTGGGCGCCTATGAGTTCTTCGTGCCACCCGACATGATGTTCAACGACCGTTTCCAGGCACCACCACCCTGATCACTTGCTGACCTCGGTCAAGCCTCAAGGCATTACGAAGGCCAACGATGCTGCAGAGGGCACCGACAACAGTTGCGATCCGGGCGGCAGGCGCTGACAATATTGGGCTGTTTCCTTCCACGGCCCGCACCATGCCCGCTGCACCGCTGATCATCGCCGCCCTTATGCTCACCAGCTCCACCGCACTGGCTCAATCCCAATCGCTGACCATCAACCGAATCTTCGATTCTCCCGACCTGTCCGGACCCAGCCTTCGTCAGGCTGAACTCTCACCCGCTGGCGATCGCGTCACTTTTGTCCAAGCGCGCGAAGACGATCTGGATTTGATGGACCTTTGGGAGTACCACATTGCCGATGGCGAGACCCGCCGACTCGTCGCCGCCGATGCGGTCATGGCCGAAGAGGGAGAGTTGTCTGACGAAGAGAAGGCGCGTCGGGAGCGTGCCCGGATTTCCAGTCTTCGCGGCATCGTCGAATATCGCTGGTCACCCGACGGACGCTTCCTGATCTTTCCGCTGGGTGGGAATGTCTTCCTACTGGACGTGAACGACGATCAAGGCGAAGTTCGTCAGGTCACCAATGATCCGGCCTTCGACACGGACCCACAGATTGCACCCGATGGGGCGCACGTGGCCTTCATTCGCGATCGCAATCTCTGGGTTGCGGATGTCGAATCCAGCGATGCGCGCGCGCTGACTGACGATGCCACCGACACGGTCAGCAACGCCATGGCCGAGTTCATCGCTCAGGAAGAGATGGGACGCTCGACGGGCTACTGGTGGTCGCCAGATTCTCGGCATATCGCCTATATCCAGTTCGACGAGAGCCCCATCGATGTCAGCCTGCGCTACGAGATCAGCGGCGGCGAGATCGACATCATCGAACAGCGCTATCCCTACGCCGGGACGCCGAACGTAAGCTACCGCCTGGCTGTCGTCGATATCGAGAGCGGTGAAACGAACTGGCTGGACCTCGGCGAGGAAACCGACATCTACCTGCCGCGCGTCCAGTGGCATCCCGATGGCGAACACCTGACCGTGCAGCGTCAGAGTCGCGATCAGCAGACGCTTGAACTGTTGCTGATCAATACCACCGACGGCAACCAGCGCACCCTGCTCACGGAAACCAGCGAGACCTGGATCAACCTGCACGATGACCTGCGGTTCCTGAACGACATGTCGGCGTTTATCTGGTCGTCCGAGCGCAATGGCTACAAGCACCTCTACCTCTTCGACCTGGAAGGCGAGCTGATCCGTCAGCTGACCGACGGTGACTGGGGCATCGACGAGCTGGTCGGC
>JBCDLQ010000362.1:0-3591 GCA_039414335.1 Pseudomonadota bacterium
ATACTCCCACTCGGCCTCCGAGAGCAGTCGGTAGTTCTTGCCCGTTTCGGCCGAGAGCCAGGCGACATAATCCTGCGCATCATCGAAGCTCAGGTTGATCGCAGGCCGCAGCCCTCGACCCCAGCCCTCGTCGCCACCCGCGGCATCGACACCCGTGTCATCGCAGGCATTCGCCGCGACACAGGCCGCCCACTCATTCCAGGTCAGCTCGAACACGCCTGATGCAAAGGCGGCAATTGTGACCATTCGAAGCGGTCGCTCATCGCTGTCACCACCACCGGCGATATCCCCCATCTGAAAGCTGCCGGCCGGCACACTGACCATCAGCGGGCAAGCTGCACAGTCTCGAAAAATCTCGCCCGTACGGACGTCGAAACGGTCTGCAAACATCGCCTCTGAGGAATACACAACCACCAGATCCCCCGCATCGTCGATGCCATTCACCGTCCTCATGGGGCTGCTGACCACTGCATCGGCGCGGCCATCGTGATCGAAATCGGCCAGCAGAACGGCCGTGCCGAACTGATCGCCTGCTGCCAGGGCGCCGACACTGCCAGATCCACTGCCAAGATTCGATCGATTCCAGAGCAAGCTGCCCTCCGCAACCAGTCCGACATTCGTTTGACCGAAGGCGATCAACACTGCACCTGCGTTGGCCTGACCGGCTGGATCACGTCGCGGAATTCCGACGATCAGGTCATCGGCGCCGTCGGCATTGATATCGCCCGCCGAGAGGCTTTGGCCAAAGCCCGTCTCGGTTTCCGGGGAACCCGCAAACCCGAACAAACCGGGCCGAATGAATTGATGGCCAGCACCAATAAGCCCCGAGTTACTGCCCGGAATCACCAGAATCGCACCGGCGCGGCTGATGTGACCCGGCAGTCCAACCACCAGGTCGTCGACGCCGTCATCATCAAAATCGCCCGCCGTCAGGCTATCTCCGAATTGATCACCCTGCGCCGGCGTCCGATCGATACCCGGCGAGTCCAGCGCCCAGATCTCATTGCTCGCCAGATCAAGGCCATTCGGCCCGCCGTAAACCAGATGGACGGTCCCGGCGTAGACAGCGCTCCGTGAATCCAGCGGCGCGCCAATGGCCAGATCGGCGTACTGGTCGGCGTTGAAGTCTCCGACCGCAAGGGCCTCGCCAAACCAGTCTTCAACCCCCACACCGCCCATGCCCGAATCGTTGCGATCGAGCGATAAGGAGCCTGCAGTCGTGAGTCCGCTGGCTGAGCCATAGAGAATCTGGACCAGGCCAGCGCCGTTCACGGAGCCGATGTCATCGCGTGGCGCACCAAAGGCGACATCGTCGAAGCCGTCCCTATTGAAGTCACCGGCCGCAATTGAAAAGCCCAGCTCGTCACCGGATTCAGCAAGACCTCCGATTCCATCCGTGTCCTGATGAAACTGCCGATTGCCAGCCTCATTCAACCCAGTCGAGGAGCCGTACACCACATTGATCGCACCGGCTCGATTCTCCGAGCCAATCGCCTCACCTGGGCTTCCCCAGGCCAGATCATCGTAGCCATCGCCGTTGAAATCGCCGGTGCTTACCGCATAGCCGTTTTCGTCCCCGGCCTCTTCCAGGCCTTGAACAGCGTCTGACTGATCCCAGACGTCTTCGCCAGACGATGCATCCAAACCGCCCGGCCCGCCAAAGATCTCGTGCACCCATCCGCTGTCGGCCAGCTGGCTGCTGGAGGTTCCACGATCCTCAAAAGGCACACCGATCGCCAGATCAAGAAAACCATCTGCATTGAAATCGCCAGCAGCAAGCGCCCTGCCCACCTGATCATCGGTTTCCGGCGGGCTCGCCAGATCCGATACTGAGCTGCCGCTGCCCTGGCTGAACACCAAGGCGGTTTCCGGAATGAGCTGAGCCTGGGCACTCACTCCGATCAACAAGAGCGCGCCAAACAGGCCGCCCCTGATCATCGACTTGGCAAAGGTGCGACCGCGCCGCCAGTTTGAACAGCCTCTTCGGCTCAACTTGAGCCCGAATCTTGAGTCATCAATAGGTCGTTGGCTCATCAGTCACTGGCCTCTGTGATCAGAATCAAAGAACAGTCTGAATGAGCAGACCGCCCATCAACAGGGCCGACGGTTGCAGATACAGGTCCGGCGGTTGCAAACCGTCGCAGCGATCAATACCGAGCCCTGGAGGGCATAGCCGGCGCTCAGTTCCGAATATCAGGGTTGATCACCACGCGAAACCCGATCGTAGAACTTCTTGTGCCGGGGTCACGGGGAGTACGCCACGCCGAGCGTGTCTCCCTCGCCTGCCGGAACCAGGAGCCGCCTCGAACAGAGAAATCCTTCAGTGGCGGATTCACGCCGGGTAGCGGATAGATATTGAAGTTCGTCGCGGTCCACTCGCTGACATTGCCGTGCATGTCGTACACCCCCCAGGGGTTCGGCAGTTTCTGGCCTACGACCTGGGCGCTGCCAGCGGCATTGCCACAAAACCACATGTGATCTTCACGGCCTCCACCCAGCGTGCATAGGTCGTTTGACGCAAAACCGTCACCGAAGCTGAAGCGCGTTGTGGTGCCCGCACGCGCGGCATACTCCCACTGGATTTCGGTCGGCAGGGAAACGGTGGGTACACCAGGGCCGGGAATGAAAATCTGCCCGCTGACCACGAGATGTTCGAAGAGACGATCGGTGGCGAAATCCCCATCGCTCTTGGTCAGGTTATGAACCGGTAACGATCCGCCGATAAAGGTCTGGGCGGCCGGGAACGGCGGAATGGCCTGGATGGATCTGATCGAAACAATCTGATCCTGGGTGACCTCCGTCTTGCTCATGTAGAAGGCATCCTCAACGGTCGCCTCGAACTGCGGCCTCTCTTGAGAAAAACTGCCTTGCTCGTTGTTGGGTGCTCCCATCATGAAACTGCCCGGCGGGATGCGGATCATGTCCATTGTTACCGGCTCACCGTTCAACTCGCGGAGCTGCAGGGTCCAGGTGTCCTGATAGAAGTTGCTGAAGCTCGCCACCGTCGATGTAGTGGCTGGCGGGAAGGGAACGGCTGCATCGGCCGGGACGGTCACCGTAACCGGTCCGCCGATATTGTTCAGATCCATAATCCAGAAAAACGGATTGTCTGGATCGAAGGGACGGAAGTCGACCAGGTCGGCGCCGCGAATGGTGATTCCGGAGCCATCGAAATCCTCGAATCCGTTCAGCGTGAAGGTCAGGCGTTGGCTTGACGATTGATGGATGTCTTCCTGGTTACTGCTGATATTCAGCGTGGCCGGTCTGGCGGCCGCAACACGGAATCCCGTCGCGATATTCCGCATGTCTGGCGAACCGGAGTTGCGCGATGCGGAGCGCGTGTCTCGTGCGGCGCTGTTCCAGCTGCCGCCCCGGCGGACCCGACCGGTACCGGTTTCCGGCCCGACCGGATCAGTAACGGGTCCGACTGGATAATCACCCATCCAGCCCAGGCACCATTCGAAGACGTTGCCGTGCATGTCGTGAAGCCCCCAGGGATTGGGTAGCTTCAGAGTGACCGGCTGGGTAGCACCGCCGGCGTTCCCGCAGAACCAGATATTCTCGTCCCGGCCGCCGCCCAGTTCGCAGAGC
>JBCDLQ010000363.1:0-3585 GCA_039414335.1 Pseudomonadota bacterium
CCGGCCCCGATGACGCCGCTTATCTGGCAGCGGGTCTGGACTTGATTGCGGCGCTGTCACAGGCTGAGCTGACCGTATCTGACGGCACGGCGCCAGACACCGTATTGGCTGTCCTCAATCAGGAATTAGCCGACGTTGCCTCCGTGATCGAGACCCTGTCGCCCGAGGTCAACGGGGTGCTGGCGGCCTCCGAGGTGCTGATTTCCGTATTGGGTACTCGCGCCCCGAGACTGCTGGAAGCCGATATCCGGGCGGTCCGCCAGTCTTTGCGCGATGAAGGCATCATCACGTCTGACGGTCTGATCGGGGCGGGGCGCTTCACTCTGTCGGGCATCATGACGGCCAGCCAGATTCGGACGAAGATCATTTCCAAGGTCTACGTGCCTTATCTCGGTCAGATCGCTAAGTCCATGGGCACGATCATCGGTGCCGATCTGCTTCAGAACTTCGCCAATGGGGGCAACATCGCTGGCGTGATCACCGGCAGCAGCCTGGCGATCCAGGTCTTCGAAATTGAGAATTCCGTCATCGAAGGATTTGGCTTCGACACGCTGCTGCCGGAGGGCAACTCGGTCACGATTGTCGGGCCCGCCCTGATCGATGCGGTGCTGGACATCATCACGCAAGACTTGCCCAATGCCAATGATCTGAAGGATTTGAACAGCATCAAGGACGAGGTCCAGAAACAGATCGATATGGCCAATGCTTTGGTCGACGCCTTCGACGAGGCCAACAGCAGCCCCGCATCCGTATTGCGCGGCTGCATTCTGGATAATTTGCCCAGCTGTCGCCAGCTGGTCTATCCAGACGGCTTCCAGTCCGTATACAAGGTCGAGTCCGGCCTGTCCTTGCCGGCCTCTGTCGCCATCATCGTGCACAATCTGGTCGGCGGCGGGTTTGCGGTGACGGTAGCGAATTTCGTACCGACCCGGGAGTGAGCAGCGGCCGGAAAAATCGACGCGTACTGGTTATCAGCCGGTGACCTGATCTCTGAGGTAGGTCGGGGTGATCTCGTGACCGGCTACGGTCGGTGTCTGATCAGCGAGTGTGAGCAACGCACGGGCTTGCGGCCAGATCGTGTCGGCCGCCTCATCGGGCAGCTGCGCTGAATCTCCCAGGGTTTCGATCAGGTCCGCTCGAAATCGCTCGACACCGGGGCCAACGGCGGCCCATGGGCCCGGCTCCGGGCACCGAAGCGCTTGGGGTGGGCACAGCAATTCGTCACCGTCCCGTACGCGCTGACCATCGACTTGCCGATTCCAGGCGGCGTAGACTTCGCCCATACGTGCATCGAACAGTGCCAGCAGGTGCGTGTGCTCGCCATTCGGATCGGCGGTCTCGGCCAAGGCTTCCAGGCTGGAGACTGGATGGACAGGTAGATCGTGCGCCAGAGCCAGGCCCTGGACGATGCCGAGGCCAATGCGAAGGCTGGTAAACCCCCCGGGTCCGCGGCTGACCACCAGGCGATCCAGCTGTCCGAAACTCAAGCCCGCTTCCGCCAGCAGCTCCGCAGACCAGGGCAAAATCGTCTTTGCATGCTCCTGCGGCTGCACGGCCCAGCGCTCCAAAACCTGCTCTCCTGCCTGCAGGGCAACAGAGCAGCTTTCGGTCGACGATTCGATGGCCAGGGAAATCATCGCGCTAGTTTACTGGGAAAGGGCCTGAATGACCCTTAGCCTGCCATCAGCAAACGGTCGCGCAGGAAGCGAGCGGCTTCGCTGCCGTTCTCGACGCGGGTCATGTTGGGCAGGCTGCTGAGGAACAGGCGGCCGTAGGGGCGGGTGATCAGGCGGGGGTCGCCGAGGATGAGGACGCCGAAGTCGTCGGTCTGGCGGATCAGTCGGCCAGCGCCCTGTTTGAGAGACAAGACGGCCTGCGGCATTTGTACCTGGGTGAAGGGGTTTTCGCCGGCTTCGCGCACGGCTTTGAGCGTTGCTTCGAGCACTGGATCGTCGGGGGCGGCGAAGGGCAGTTTGTCGATGACGACCAGGGTCAGGTCCTTGCCCGGGACATCGACGCCCTCCCAGAAGCTGGCGGCACCCAAGAGCACGCTTCGCGGCATATGAACGAACTGTTCCAGCAGTACGGGTCGGGGTGCTTCTTCCTGTACGAGCAGGTTGAAGTCCGTATTGGAACGCATCCACTCAGCCGCGCGCTGAAGGGCGCGGTGCGAAGTAAAGAGCACGAAAGCCCGTCCACCATTGGCGCGCAGGACTGGCATCACCGTCTCCAGAAGCGCTTCCGTGTGGGCGGGATGATTGGGCTGAGGCAGATCCTTGGGAATCCAGAGTCGGGTTTGCTGGGGATAATCGAAGGGGCTGTCGACGACCAGCGTCGCAGCATCATCGAGTCCGAGGCGTCGAGTGAAGTGATCGAAGCGATTGGCGACCGAGAGCGTCGCAGAGGTCATGATCCAGGTGGCAGGGTGATGTTCTCGCAGCGCTTGCAGTGGCTCGGCCACATCCAAAGGTGTCAGATTCAGCGAATATCTTCGATGTCGGTAGCTGAACCAGCGCACGTGACCCTCGCGACCGCGCAGAAACGCGTTCAGGCCCTGGTGCAAACGTTCGGCCCGATCAGCGCAAAGGGTCAGTTCCCGGCTCTGTTCAGCCAGTGGCTGCAGTGCAACGGCGAGGTCGGACAGGGCGCCGGCCAGAACCTCAAAGGCCGGTATCGCGACGGTCAGACGGCTAAAGTCGCCGCGCGGCGGCAGATCTGCACAGGCGGTGCCGGCCTGCTCATGGGCGGCGTCGAGATGGCGCAGGGGCTGCTGCAGGAGCTTCAGGCTGCCCGGTGCATCATGGCAAGCCACCAGACAATCACGGGACAAGGCCTTTAACTGCCAGGCGCTCACGCCTTCGGAAAAAAACCGCGTGGCCGTATCCGGGACTTGATGGGCTTCATCAATGATGATCGCAGCAGTTTCGGGGAGCACGTTGCCAAAGCCGTTCTGCTTCATGGCCAGGTCGGCGAACAGCAAATGATGATTGACGACGATAATGTCGGCTTTGTGTGCGGCGCGCCGGGCTTTAGCCAGAGGGCATTCACCGCGCTCGGTACAGTCGCCGCTAAGACAGGAATCCTGGGTGGCCGTGACTAAAGGCCAGACCGGTGAACGCGCGCTAATTTCGGCCAGCTCGCTGATCTCGCCGCTGCTGGTATGGCGCGACCAGCGCTGAATCGTGCGCAAGTCTTCGGCCAGCGCCTCATCCAGTTCAGCGATGATGTTGAGCTGTCGCTCGAGGCGGGTCAGGCAGAGGTAATTCGATCGACCTTTGAGCAGCGCCGTTTTGCATTCAACGCCGCTGGCTTTGATCGCCAGGGGCAGATCACGATGAAACAGCTGCTCCTGCAGATTGAGCGTACCCGTTGAGACGATGGTTCGCTCACCGCTCTCGAGAACAGGCAGCAGGTAGGCCAGCGTCTTGCCAGTGCCGGTTGCCGCTTCTGCGACCAGGTCCCGACCCTGCGCCAGGCATTGGGCAATGGTCTCCGCCAGCTGTAGCTGGCCCTCGCGTGGTCGAAAACCGTCGAGTAGGCCGGCCAGCGGCCCGTCTTCGGCGAATCGATCGGCGAGCGGGCCGG
>JBCDLQ010000364.1:0-3579 GCA_039414335.1 Pseudomonadota bacterium
ATCACGAAAAAGCCGTCGGCCGTAGACTATGCGGTCGGTCGCCTGGTTGGCGGTACCGATTCGCGGTTTGGCGGTTCGGTTGAGATCAACGGAGCGCTGCCGCTTGAGGGTGCTGCGGGACGCGTTGGCTTGTTCTATGAAGACCAAGACACCTTCCGAGACAACACCGGCAGCGAGTCCTTGATCTTTGACGGTGGCTTGTCGTTTGACATCGGCGGGTCGCTTTTGACTGTCCAGGCCACCCGCTATGAACAGAATCTTGATGGCAACCGCTTGCGCGGCGTGCCGGTAACTGATGATGGTGACTTCATCGCGAGCCGTCGCTGGAACCACAACGAACCGGATGATTTTCTCGATCTCGTATCGAACAACATCCAGGTTCTCGCTGAAGGGCAATTTTCTTCCATGGATGTCAGCTGGAACGCGGGCTTGCGTTACACGGACAGCGAGGAAAATCAGGAGTATCACGAGCCGCGCACGCTCGAAGACACAAACGGAGATGGAATCCTTGATTTTCTCTCGCAGCGCGAGTTCCGCGATCAGACGCGCCGCGAGGAAATCTGGAGCTTTGGCGCTAATGCGATCTGGCGCCACTCTTTTGGCCAAGTCGAAAACCGACTGTTGCTTGGCTATGACTATTTCGAAACGGAGGATACCTTCGATTATGATCGCGCTCGCGGCACTGCTGCGGGGGTAGGTGGAATCAGTCTTGTTGACCCAGTCTATGGCCTGTCGGATCGATCAACCTACACGCTCTCTACCGTAGCCGACGGTCGCGTCACTGACGGTGAGCGCCAGGGCGGATACCTGATCAACGAAGCGACAATCGGTAAGTTCATTGCGGTGTTGGGCGCGCGACTGGACAGCTTTGAGGACCCCGGTTTTGACGATGAAGAGGTCACCCTCCGCGCGGGTTTGGTCTATCGGGTTCGAGACGACGTTTCTTTGTTTATGCAGTGGGCGGAGAGTTTCGAGCCGCAGGCGCCAGGTAATCAAATCGCTGAGCGGGGTGGCCCCTTTAACCCCGTCGAGGGTGAGATGATTGAAGCAGGATTGCGGACTGAGCTACTGAATGGTCGCATTCAGACTTCTGCGTCGGTCTATCAAATCAAGCGCACGAACATCATCCAGAACGACCCACGTGGCGATGTCGGTGACGATGGATTCGACGATCTGATTGCCTTCGGCGAGGTGACCAGTGAGGGCTTTGAGTTCGATGTTGCCGCTGATATCACTGACAACTGGGTTTTCACAGGCTCCTACGGCTACAACGATACGCGCATCACGGAAGACAACGGCACCACGAACTTACGCAACAGCGTCGGTGAGCGCTTTGCCAACGCGCCGAAGCATCAGCTCGGTTTCTGGACGCGCTATCAGATCCCGCAATACGACCTTGCTCTGGCATTCGGCGGTGACTATGTCGACGATCAATTGAGTCTCAGCGGACAGACGGTGAAGTCCTTCACGGTCTTTGACGCGTCCGTGATCTGGGAGGTGGGTGACTTTGATGCGCTCCTGCGGATCGATAATCTGTTCGATAAGACCTATGCTGTGTCAGGCTTTCTGTCCAGGACGGGTCACTTCCCTGGCGAGCCGCGATCAGTCTTCCTTGAACTCTCTCGAGAGTGGTAAACAAGCTCGAACTTAATTCTAGACTTCCCACCAAACCTAAGCGGACGCGCGCGAAGGTTTGGTGGATCATCCACCAATGGGTGGGGCTCAAGCTTTCGATTTTCATAAGCTTCATCATGTTGACCGGTACGCTGGCCGTGTTTAGCAATGAAATCGACTGGATGACCAAGGCTGGCATGCGGGTCGACCCTGCCACGCTGTCGGAAGAGGTCAATTGGCCCGCAATCGCTGACACTGCTTATCGCATGGACGATCTTGCGGAGGTGCAGTCGCTCAATGCACCGTTGGGTAGCCGCTTTGCCGCTTCCGCGGTGGTGATTACAGATGAGGGCGAGCGGCGACTGCTCTACATGCACCCCAGCACCGGAGAGCTTCAAGGTGACTACAGTTGGGTGACCGTTCAACGCGTGCTGCGGTTTATGCACCGCCATCTGTTTCTGCCGACGTCCATCGGCGTGCCGATCGTGTCGTCGCTGTCACTCCTGCTGGCAGTTTCGCTGGCCACTTCGCTGGTCGTGTACAAGAAATGGTGGCGTGGCTTCCTCAAGCCCATCCGGTTTCGGCGGAACGCTCGAGCGGTCTGGGGTGATGCCCACCGATTGGCAGGTGTCTGGAGCCTCTGGTTCACGGTGCTGATGGTGCTGACGGGCCTTTGGTATCTCGTCGAAAGTCTGGGCCTTCGGGCACCTGCACATCCGTCAGCACAGATTTCGGCGGCTGAGTGGAACAACGAGGATATCTCCGGTGCGCTGGCCATGGCGCTGCGGTCCATGCGGGCTGCTCAACCCCAGCTGGAGATTCGACGCATCGTGATGCCCAGCGAAAGGTCAGGTGCGTTCGTCTTTCAAGGCGACTATGAGGCGATCCTGGTACGGCCTCGGTCGAATGCCGTCTGGGTTGATGCGAGCGATACCAGAGTGCAACTGGTGACTGATGGGCGTGATCTCTCTGTGCACCAGCGCGTCTCAGAGATGGCCGATCCGCTTCATTTTGGTAGCTTCGGTGGCCTTTGGACCAAAACGATCTGGTTCGTTTTTGGCGCAGCACTCACCTTTTTGTCAATCAGCGGTGTTGCCATTTATACGAGTCGGATTTTGAAGAAGGAGAAACAGACCGCGAATCTGGGGCCTGTGATCCGTCAGAGCTGGCGCGGTATGGGTGTTTGGGCCTGGCCTTCCACGGGCCTCTCCCTGCTTGGTCTCACCCTTTGGGTATTCGTGTTCTAGAGCGCTATTTTCTCATCAATTGGACCGTCGCATTGACCGGGCTCAGATCAGTGAGACACTTCTATGACTCGATGCAGGCCTTCGCCATTACCTTGATTTATGACAATGAACGAGGCTTTCCGACGTTCTGGTTGAGACGGTGGGCGTTTAGTGGACCTGAAACGCTTCAACGACGTCGTCGCGGATTACCTCTGGGATTTGAAGAGCTATCGGTTCGATCAAGGCAGGCTGTTCAGATACTCGAGATACTGACGAGCCTCCCCGCTGTTAGCTCCATTCGGTGCGAGGCGAAGGTAATGATTGAACCAGGTTTTCGCCTGGGCTCTCTGGTCCTGTTGCATATAGCTCAGTCCGAGATAGTAGGCGGCTTCAGCGAGTGACGGTTCGACGCTCAGGGCCTGATTCATCCTCTCGATCGTACCTGCGTAGTTCCCCCTGTTGTAGAGCTCGACGCCCTGATTCGCCAGGCTCAAGGCGTCGGTTTGTGAGGCCTTCAGCGTGGCACTGTTGAGGGCTGAAGCCAGGATCAGCATGAGAAGGAAGACTTTGATTGTCGAATGATTCATTGCAGTGAATTCCCCAATTCAGTGAGTCCTACCCTGGCGCACCGAGCTGACCGATCGCTGAACAGCCAACGGCAACATCGTTCCTTGAAAACTCTCTCCGGAAAAGCTGCTGGTCAAAAGAAGAGCTTTTGGGACTGGTTGGTCGAGCTCGC
>JBCDLQ010000365.1:0-3559 GCA_039414335.1 Pseudomonadota bacterium
CCCATATGTTTGGTGTCGGTCTGGGCTTCATGCTGATGGTGCTGGTGGTCGGCGTTGGCGTCGTTCAGTTACTCGATCGCTTCCCCCTGATCGACAACACGCTAACGGTCATCTGCGTCGTCTACCTGCTGTATCTCGCGTACAGGATCGCCAGGGCGGCAAACGTTCAGAGTGGCGTTACCGCTGAGTCCAAACCACTCAGTTTTATTCAGGCCGCCATGTTCCAGTGGGTCAACCCGAAAACCTGGACCATGGCGGTCACCGCCAACAGTCTCTACGCGCCAGATTACGAATTCAGTGCCGTGGTGCTCGTTGCCAGCGTGTTTGGCCTCGTCAATTTCCCTTGCATCGCAATCTGGACCATTCTCGGCACGGGTCTTCGGCGCTTACTGACGAACCCGACTCGACTGACAACATTCAACTATGTGATGGCGGGCCTGCTGATTCTGTCCGTACTCCCTTTGCTGACCTGGCCCGGGAGCACTCAATCGTGACCTGGCCGTCCTGTTTTCCTGAATCCCACTGCTGCAACAGGACGCTTCTAGTTTCGACAGGCCGAATCGGTAAAGTACAACCCCAAAAAAAGAGCCCCTGGAACGGGGCTCAGTGTTTAGGCTGAATTGCAGCAGCAGGATTCCTTGCAGCATTCGCAGGTTTTTTCCTTGCAGCAGTTGTCTTTAGCGCAATTACACTTGCAGGTCTTGTCGTTCATTCTGTTTCTCCAGGGTTTCGAGCGGTTGCCCGGTTTCGATGAGGTCGGCGAGTTGGCGCAGCTGATTCGCGACGCTCTCGCGGTTGAGTGAATACTGGATCGCACGGCCCTTGCGCTCGGAACTGACGACTCCTTCCTGAGACAGCACCTTCAAATGCCGTGAAACGCCGGAGGCATCGACGCCACAGCATTCGCAAAGGCACATTGCGTTTTGGGGCGCTTTGCACTGGCAAAGCTCATAGACCATAGACAGGCGATTGAACTCTCCCAATGCCTTCAACAGGTCCGCAAGTTCTTGCACGCGTGCTGTATTCATTCCTCAATATTTGCATATTTGCGCAAATATCACA
Source organism: Pseudomonadota bacterium (assembly GCA_039414335.1). Classification (GTDB taxonomy): domain Bacteria; phylum Pseudomonadota; class Gammaproteobacteria; order Xanthomonadales; family Wenzhouxiangellaceae; genus Wenzhouxiangella. The sequence goes on from JBCDLQ010000365.1 coordinate 1,063, forward strand.
AGCTCTGAATCACCCTCGCTCTAAACTCTGCTGAAAGTAACGCCATTGTGATACTGTTACGGGTTCGTTTTTCTGTAGAGACTCTCACCTGAAAGCCTATTTGACCCCGTGTTTTGCCGGCACGGCCCTGTTGCTAGCTGCCTGCTCGCAGTCCGACCCGGCGCAGACTGAAGCACCGGCAGAAGCTACCGCAGACTCCACTCCGGTCACCGAAGCTGTTGATACAGCACCGGCGACCGCAGACAACCCGCTGCTGGCCGATTGGGACACGCCCTTCGGCGTCCCGCCGCTGGATCTGATCGAGGAAGCGCACTTCCTGCCAGCCTATGAAGCCGCAATGGCCAGCCATATGGCCGAAATCGAAGCCATCGCCGGTAATGAAGAAGCACCGACCTTCGACAATACGATGCTAGCCATGCAGAACGCCGGCAGCGACCTGGGTCGCATCGCCCGCGTCTTCGGAAACCTGGCCAGCTCCGCCAGCAACGACGAGATTCGCGCCATCCAGCGTGAAATCAGCCCGCGCCTGGCGGCGCACAGCGCTTCAATCACCCTGAACCCGGAACTGTTCGCGCGCATCGATACGCTGTATCGAGATCGCGACAACCTGGAACTCAGCCCGCAGCAGGCTCGCGTCCTCGAGACGGCACACGAAGACTTCATTCGTGCCGGTGCGCAGCTGGAAGGCGACGATCGCGCACGTTACGCTGAAATCCGCTCTTCCCTGGCGGGCCTCTACACCCAGTTCGCGCAGAACGAACAGGCCGATCGTGAAGCCTGGACCATGGCTTTGAGCCAAGAAGACATCGCCGAGCTGCCGGACTACATCGTGTCAGCCGCTGCCGGTGCAGCCGCAGATCGGGATATGGAAGGCCATGTCGTAACTCTGGCCCGTTCCAGCGTCGAGCCGTTCCTGCAATCCTCGTCAAACCGTGAGCAGCGCGAAGAAGCCTGGCGCGCCTGGACCTCTCGCGGCGACAACGACAACGAGTTCAACAACGAAGAGACGATCCGCCAGATCCTGGCGCTGCGTCTCGAGCAGGCCAACCTGCTCGGTTTCGAGACTTTTGCTCACTACCGCACCGCCGGCACGATGGCGGGTACGCCGCAAGCAGCCATGGATCTGATGGAACAGGTCTGGTGGCCCGCGCGTGAGCGTGCGCTGGAAGAAGCCGCTGATATCGAAGCGCGCATCGCAGCGGCAGGGCTCGATCACGTGCTGGAGCCCTGGGACTGGCGTTTCTATACGCAGCAGGTTCGTGCCGAGCGCTACAGCCTGGACGAAAGCGAGGTCAAGGCCTACCTGCAGCTGGACAACATGGTCGACGCCATGTTCTACGTCTCCGAGCGCTTGTTCGGCATCAGCTTCGTCGAGCGTGACGACATTCCGACCTATCACCCGGACGTCAGAACCTGGGAGATGCGCAATCCGGAAGGCGAGGTGGCCGGCATCTTCTACGGCGACTTCTTTGCCCGTCCCGGTAAGCGTGGCGGCGCCTGGATGTCCAGCTTCCGTCCGCAGAACGGTCTGACCGGCGAGATTCCGCTGATCCTCAACAACTGCAACTACAACAAGCCGGCCGAAGGCGAAGCCGCGCTGATCTCCTACACGGATGCGGTCACCCTGTTCCATGAATTCGGTCACGGCCTGCATGGCCTGCTGTCGAATACGGAATTCCCGTCCCTGGCCGGCACTTCGGTCGATCGTGACTTCGTCGAGTTCCCGGCGCAGATGTACGAACACTGGCTGAGCCAGCCGGAAGTGCTCGAGCAGTTTGCCCTGCACTATGAGACCAATGAGCCGATGCCGACGGAACTGCTCCAGCGCGTTCTCGCGGCCACCCTGTTCAACCAGGGTTTCGCTACCGTTGAGTTCCTGAACTCAGGCTTCGTGGATCTGGAGTACCACCTCAACACGAATCTGGAGTCTCTGGATGTCAACGGCTTTGCCGACAGCGTTCTGGAAAGCCGGGAGAACCTGGCCCAGATTCCCATGCGCCATCGCTCCACCCACTTTCTGCACACCTTCGCAGGCGAGGGTTATTCCTCGGGCTACTACAGCTACCTGTGGGCCGGCGTGCTGGACAATGATGGTTTTGCCGCCTTCGAAGAAGCCGGCGACATCTTCGACCCGGACCTGGCGCAGAAGCTCTACGAGAGCGTCTACTCGGCCGGCGACAAGCAGCCCGCGATGGAAGCCTACATCGGTTTCCGCGGCCGCGAGCCCGAAGTGGATGCGCTGCTGCGCAACCGAGGCTTCACTGAAGTCGAAGCGGTGAATATCGAAGGCTGATTCAACCCGCCTTCAATGCAAGACCCAAAGCCCGGCACCCTGGTGCCGGGCTTTTTTTGGTGCGAAGTCTGTATGGCTCAGTCTGCCGCGCGCAAAACAAGACCGATCTGAATAGCCAACAATACGATCAACTGGCTGGTCACGAGCGACAGGAACACGCCGATGGGATGACCCGGGACGCCATCGATCAGCAGCCAGAGAAAG
>JBCDLQ010000366.1:0-3535 GCA_039414335.1 Pseudomonadota bacterium
CACCGCTGTCGGTCGGTACGATTGGTGCTATGGTCAACTTCGGTGCCGCCTACGCCACGATGAAGATGACGGGCGAACCGCCTGAGCACATTCAGGATCTGGTCGAAAGCATTCGCGTACCGCGAGGTGCACAAGCTGCCGTCGACCACTAAGAACCCGGCGCCTCGGATCACACCCGCTCTGAAGTGATCCGAGGCACCTGGGAGCCACGGGGCCTGTACCTTGATCGGACAGGTCCCGTTTTTTTTGCCAGAATATCGACCCAAATTCAGGAAGAAATTCATGCTGCTGGAGTTCATCGCTGCCATTGCCGTCGGACTGGGTGCGGCCGGTATCGCGCTCGTTCTGCGCACGCTGAGCGCAAAGAAATTGCCGATCTGGCTGGCACCCGCCAGCGCCGGTGTGGCGATGATCGCGTTCATGGTCTACATGGAATACAGCTGGATGGAACGCACGGAGGGCCGCCTGCCCGCGGGCGTCATCGTCGTCAATGCCAGCCAGGAGACGAGCTGGTACCGGCCTTGGACCTACATCAAGCCCCTGACCCTCCGACTGGTCGCTGTTGATACACGTCGAAACCGCATCAACGAAGGCCGACCCGATCAGATCATGACCACGGTTATTCTGCTGGGTCGATGGCTGCCGGCCCGCGAGATTCCCGTCGTCTACGACTGCGCCGGAGCCCGGCGCGCTGACCTCGGCGAAACCGTCACGCTAGGCGCTGATGGGGAGCTGGAAGGGGCTGAATGGCGCGACTTGAATCCCGACGATGCGGCGTTGCTGGCGACCTGTCAGACGTAAACCGACAACCCGATGCTGTTCGGGCTCAGATCGACAGATTGAACAATCCGATGATTCCGTAGGCGATCAGAAAGGCCGCAACAATGTATCGGAACAACTTGGGTGCGGCCAGCACCAGAATGCCGGCGATCAAGGCCAGCAGCGGCAACAGCTCGAGATGGATGGTCATTGGAGGTCTCCTGCAAGAGTGGGCACCGGCGGGGCCGGCGAGCGCGTGCAGAATGGCCTCGGACCCGCTCGTCGTCAAGTCAGCAACGAATCAGGCCTTACAACCATGGTCTGACAGCCAGATCAAAGGGAAAGTGATAGCGTTGAGGCTCAAGGCCTGACTTGCCCTGGGGCAGGCTGTCAAGGCCATGGACCTTCAATCGTCGGAGCGCAAGATGACCGGGATTCGACTCTATCCAGACCCGCGCGCGAGCTCCCATGCGACCGCCTGAGAATCGACTGTTGCTCGCTGTCCTGGCCATCGGGCTAGGCGGACTCCTGTGGCTGACTGTGGCGGTGCTGCTGCTCTGGCTGGTCTTGCCCGACGATCAGTGGTCGGCCTTGCTGGAAGCCCAGGCTGACCGAGGCGGACTGATCGTGCTGCTCTGGCTGGCCACCCTCTATCCCCTCAGCATGGCATTGAAATCCCTGATCAATCGCCATGTCACGGGATCCGATCGTCTACTGGAACAGGCACGTGCCGTGGTCGACCAGGATCACCGTCTCGATCCGGAGTCCTGGGAGCATCCCCCGCAGAAAGAACTGGCCCGAGTCATCAACCAACTTATCGACCAGCGCGAAGGCCTCAAACAGGACATGGATCAACGCGTCCGTTCTCTATCGCGCCGCAGCGAACTGGAAAAGTCTCGACTGGCGGCGCTGATGAGCGAGCTCGACAAGAGCGTGGTCGTCTGCAATCTGGAAGGCAAGATCCTGCTCTACAACCCGCGCGCGCGATTGCAGTTCAAGCGTCTGTCAGCCGCCGGCGGGGTGACCCAGGGTGCCGAATTGATGGGCTTAGGTCGTTCGATTCATACGGTCATCGACCGCGAATTGATCGACCATGCATTGAACAAGGTGAGCCGCCGCCTGAACCGCGGCGTCAGCAATCCTTCGAGTCAGTTCGTCACGAGCACGGCTTCCGGCACCCTCTTCCGCGGCCTGGTCTCGCCGGTCTGTGATGTCGACGATCAGGGCCAGCGCAACCCGGACAAGGTGACCGGCTTCGTGCTCCTGATGGAAAACATCACCAAGGACGTCGTCGCCCACAAGCGCAAGGACGAACTCCTGCGCCAGCTGACCCATGAAGGCCACGCGAAGCTGGAGTCCAGCCGCGAAGCACTGGATCGCTGGCAACCCGATGGGGACACCAGCGCGGCCACGCGACAGCTGATCGAGACCCTGGGCGCGCAGATCGATCAACTCAGCGCGAAGCTGGAACAGGCAGCCGCCGTCAACGCGCAGCACGGCCGAGGCCACTGGCCCATGGAAGACATGCGGGCAGAGGACTGGCTGGAAGCCAGCCTGGAACGACTCGATCAGAGCGATGGACCCAATGCCACCTTGGTGACACCGGAAGAACCTCTGTGGCTGCAGATCGACTCCCATTCATTGATGCAAGTCATCCTCAGCCTGTTCGAGATGTTGGGCAAGCAGAGTGGGGTCGATGAAGTCGCCGTTGAACTGAAATCGCACAACGACCAGGCGCTCGTCGATCTGAGCCTGCCCTGGCCTCGTGAGCAGTCGCTGCCAGAGCTTGGACCCTGGCTGGATCAGCGCTTGTGCACCGCCAACGGACTGGCAGCAGGCTGCGCCCGCGAAATCCTTCGCCGCCATGCCGGCGAGTGCTGGATCGATCGCACGGGCCAACAACGCGCCGCGGTCCGGCTGCTGCTGCCCACGATTCAGGCGCAGGACGAGATGCCCAGCCGGGTGGCGGGAGAACGCCCCGAATTCTTCGATTTCGACCTCTTTGCCCGGACTTCAGATTCCGCGTCAGGAGAAGGCGCCTTCGATGACCGCCCCTTGAGCGAGCTGAGCTACACCGTGTTCGATCTGGAGACCACGGGACTCAATCCTGCCGCCGGCGACGAGATCATCCAGGTGGGCGCAGTACGGGTCGTCAACGGCCGCATCCTGCCGCAAGAGAGCTTTGATCAACTGGTCGATCCCCAGCGCGGCATTCCGACCCTGGGCATCCAGATTCATGGCATCACGCCGGATCAGGTCCGCGGGCAACCGACGATTGATGAAGTCCTGCCGGCCTTTCACGCCTACTGCAGCGACAGCGTTCTCGTCGCTCATAACGCGGCCTTCGACATGCGTTGCCTGACCTTGAAGCAGGATGCGATGGACCTGAAGTTCGACCAGCCCGTGCTCGACACCTTGCTGCTCGCCTCCCTCGCCCAGCCCCATCAGGCCTCGCACAGTCTGGACGCGCTGGCCGAGCGCTTCGGGCTGGTCTTTCAGGGCCGCCATACGGGCTTGGGTGATGCCACGGTCACCGCCGAGCTGTTGATTCGCCTGATTCCCTTGCTGGCCGATATCGGCATCCATACGCTGGCCGATGCTCAAGCAGCCTCGGCCCAGAGCTATTTCGCCCGCGTCCAGTACTGACCCCAGGACCTATCGAGAAGAGATTCGATGACCGAAGCTGAACGCATTGCCCCGCTGACCCAGGTCGCTCCGTTTTCCGAATTGCCAGCAGCCGCGTTGAACGCCCTGAGCCTTGAGCTTGAAGCTCGAG
>JBCDLQ010000367.1:0-3498 GCA_039414335.1 Pseudomonadota bacterium
GCGCGGAATCCAAGTGAGCGCTATGAGGACGTCGACAGCTTCGCGGCAGATCTCTTGCGTTGGCGCCTACACCGACCGGTCATGGCGCGAAACAGCGGTCGCTGGTTTCACTTCACTCGATGGCTGCGTCGACATCGGGCGCCCGCCGTTGCAATCGTGCTTGTGGTCTTGTCTTTGGTGGGCGGTCTGGCGGGAGCGCTATGGCAGGCCGATCGAGCCGAGCAGGCGGCGGCAACGGCGCGAGCCTCTGAAGAACAGGCGGACCAGGCCCGACTGGCGGCTGAGCTTTCGGGAGAGCGGGCCGATCAAATCAACGCCTTTCTGCTGGATCTCTTTCGCGCTCGCATTCCCGAACTGCCACCGGATGAGCTGCCGACGACGCGCCAGTTATTGGACCAGGGCCTGGCGCAAGCGAGAGATCCCGAAACCGGCTCGCCAGAGTTGCGCGCAGACCTGTTGATGACCTTGACGGAGATCCTGGCGGCACGCATTCAGCTGAACGAAGTGATCGTCTTGCTTGATGAGATCGAACAGATGGGCGTCTTGGAGTCGGCGCCAGACCTTGCGCTCGATCACGCTGTGTTGCGCGCTGATACGCTGCGGTTTCGGAAAGACTTCGATCAAGCGGATCGAGCTCATGAGGCGGCGATACAACTGTTTAACGTCCTCGCTCCCGGCGATATACGACGCCTTGAGATGAAGCGAAATCAGGGCCGGATCCAGATGATGCGCGAACAGTGGGATCGCGCAACAGCGATCCTTGAGGACGCGATGCAGGAAGCCCGTCAGCGAGAAGACGGTCAGCGGCTGGTGCTGGCCCTGTCTGGAGATCTTGCCAATGTGGCGGGTCGAACAGGGCGTTTGGATGATGCACTCCTATGGTTTGAGTCCATTCTGGAGATGAAAACCGAGCTAGGGCACTCGCCGAATTCCATTTCGACAACGCTGGTCAACATGGGAGGCATCGAGAAGAGTCTGCTGCGCTATGACCTGGCAACTGCGCACTACAACAACGTGCTGGCTCAGCTGGCACCGTTTACCGATGTGCCTCGTCCTGTGCGCGCAACGGCCTTCAGGGGCTTGGCCGACATTGCAATGGCCCGTGGCAACTTCCAGGTCGCGTTGGACTGGAACGAAAAGGCCTCGGAAGAATGGCGGCTGATCATGGGATTATCTGAACGCTCGGATGACTTCTATTTCGACTACTACCGCTCTGGAATCCTGGCGGCGCAAGGGCAGGCCGAGGAGGCGCTGACAGCAATCGACCGCGCTCTGGCCCATATGCGAAACAGCGAAGAGGTCCAACCTTATCGGGTCGAACTGACCGAGGCGCGCCGACAGCTCTATGCCTGTCGTCTGGGGCAGTATCCGGATCCCTCAAGCGTTGAGCTTCTGGACGTCTCTGCCGAATCAGAGCTGGACGCGCTCAGTGCCGCCAGGCTTCAGTCGCAAGCGCTCTGTGCCTTGCGGGACCCGAGTCGGAACGTTGATTCCAGCCTGTTACCCGAGTCCGTCATCGAGTACGCCGTGGCCAACAGCGGTGATGTCACCGAGGTGGCGCGACTCGAACTGCTGCGAGCCGAACTGATGGCCAACGAGGGCCGGGTGGCATCGGATGATTGGATTGATCGAGCCGCTCGGCGGCTTGAAGAGGCTGGCGTCTCCGAGCAGCATCCGCTGTGGCGTGAGATCGATCGACTTCGTAGACTGCCGCGGCCATGATGAGCAGCTTGTCCTGACTTGCCATGATTCTTCCAGAACTTGAGTGTCAGCCCGTAGTGTCGACTGGATACAGGTCTGGATGCAGAAAGGGGATCATTGCAGCCGTCACCGCCGGCGCATAGAGTCCGGCGCGATCCAGCGCGCCCTTGGTCAACAGGCCGATGGCGCCATCGCGACGCTTGGAGTCCGTGCGTCCGAACACCTCATCGTCCGCGTGCCCCAGCTCCATGCCGCCGCGCACTTTTTCAGCGACCGCTTCGGGCAACAGAAAGGCGGCACTGCGTGCCCGGCCAACGCGACCCCGCGCATCGACGACTACGATCCAGGCGAAGGTGAGCAGGCCGTTGGATGAATCCTCCACACCGCCCTCGACGCCGAACCAGTAGTCGCCTTCTGGATGGGCCGCTCTGGCGCTGCGGGCTCTGTTTTCTGCACCGGTCAGGGTTTCTGCGTCCATGGAGGGCTGTTCCGAGACGCCCGATTCAACCGCAACTGAACCCATCTCCAGCGACAGGCGGGGAAAGGCTTTCTGCACGCCGGTCTCGACGGCACGCAGCTTCACCGGGTTGGTGGAGGCGACGATCAGTCGGCAGGGGGAGTCGGGGGCGGTGTGCATGGTGTTCACAGGCTCGGTTCGGGTGGGCTTCAGCGCTTTGCGATAGTGTGAGAGTAAGGGCCTTTGGGATCAAGATCGAGGTGCGACAGCTTCAATGCACTCGCTGATGAATTCAAGGCGCTTCAGAGAGTCCCCGCGTCGACCTGAAACCGCTACCATCAAGCGATGTCCGCCTACTTCACCATTATCGGCCTGATCGTGGCTGGTTGGGTGCTCGCGCGCTTGCGCGTCCTGCCCGAGTCCTCGCCCGACGTGCTCAACCGCTTCGTGATCACCCTGTGCCTGCCGGCGGTCATCCTGATTCACGTGCCAACGCTCGAGCCGTCCTGGCAGTTGCTGCCGCTGGTGGTCATTCCCTGGCTGGTGCTGGCCGCGACCGTGCTCGGCGTGCTGGGGCTATCGCGCTGGCTGGGCCTGCGGCGGGAAGTCACGGCGACGCTGCTCGTGTTGATCCCGCTGGGCAATACCTCCTTTCTCGGTTTTCCGCTGGTTCAAGCGCTGCTGGGGGACGACGCGATTCGACTGGCCGTCGTCTACGACCAGTTCGGCTCCTTCCTGATCGTTTGTACCCATGTACTGTTCGTGGTGGGCTGGTATGGAGAAGGGGAGAATCCGAACTGGCGATCCATGGGGCAGAAGATCATTACTTTTCCACCGTTTTTCGCGCTGGTTTTTGCGCTGCTGTTTGGCAAGGCCTGGATGCCCGAGCCGCTGATGCTGCTGACCCATCGCTTTGCCGATATGTTGCTGCCCATGGTCACGATTGCGATTGGTCTGAGCTTGCAGCTGAGGCTGGTGCCGGATTACCGTCGGGGCCTGTGGATCGGACTGATCGGCAAGCTTTTGGTGCTGCCGGCCCTGGCGCTGGCCATGGCCTGGGCCTTTGGCGCGCAGGGTGACATTGCCGTAGTCACGGTGCTGGAATCAGCGATGCCGCCAATGATCACGGCCGCTGCCTTGCTGGCGTCGGCGCGCCTGGCGCCGGCCCTGGGCTCGGCCCTGGTCGCCTGGGGTGTGGTGATCTCCGCCCTGACCGTTCCCTTCTGGTTCTGGCTGTCGATGTTGCTGTTTGGAGGATCGTCTTGAATCGACCACAACCTGTCTCTGCGCCGCTCGAAGCGGCCAGCAAGATGATCCTCAACAGCTTCGAGGACTACAAC
>JBCDLQ010000368.1:0-3489 GCA_039414335.1 Pseudomonadota bacterium
CCGCATGAAACAGGGACTCGAGACGATCCCAGCGGCCCTCGCCCATCAGGCTTCCAGTTCGCTCTTGAGCCAGGCCCGGCCCAGCTTCAGATCGCGATCGACGGTCCGGCGAGATACCTCCAGCACCTGCGCTACACGGTCCTGAGTAAGGCCGCCGAAATAGGTCAGCTCCAGAGCCCGTGCAATTCGCCCGGAATTATCGGCCAGCCGATTCAGCGCATCATCCAAGGCCAGCAGGTCCGTACTGGGTGCCGGCTGACTCAGGGCGCGATCGTCGAACTCGACCTGAAGGCGCCCACCGCCCCGCTTCTGACGCGAACGGGAGCGTGCATGATCGACAAGGAGCCGCCGCATGACCTGCGCGACCAGCGCATAGAAGTGGTCCCGGCTGCGCCAGTCCACATTGACCGACTCCAGGCTGATAAAGGCTTCATGGACCAGCGCGGTGGCCTGCAGGGTGTGGTTCTTGCGCTCTCGGGAAAACTGACGATCGGCCAATTGATGGAGACGGTCATAGACCACCGGCAGGAGTTGATCGCGCGCGTGGTCATCGCCGCGGCTCCAGTGCCGCAGCAGACGCGTGATCTCGTGATTTGATTCAGCGTCGTCCGAAGACATCCGGTCGATCGCAGTCGGCAGGAGCGGTGATCAAGAACACTGATATCGTCTTCCCTAAAGAACAGATTGGCTATAGATGAAAATGATTGGTCGATAGCATGCACGCTCCCGTCAATCAGGAATACCGGCCTCCCAGGCCTGCATGCGCTCTACCACCAGCTCATCGAAGCGATTCTCCTCGATCGCTTCACGGATCTGGCGCATCAGCGTTTGATAGTAGTGCAGATTGTGGATCGTGGCCAATCGATGGCCAAGAATCTCATTGCATTTCTGCAAATGCTTGACGTAAGCACGGGTGTAATTGCGGCAGGTGTAGCAATCGCAGTTCTCATCGATCGGCCGCGTGTCGTTCTCATAGCGGGCATTCCGAATCTTCAAGACGCCATGACTCGTGAACAGGTGGCCGTTGCGCGCGTTCCGAGTCGGCATCACGCAATCGAACATGTCCACGCCACGTGCGACGCCCGCCAGCAGATCCTCCGGCCGTCCTACACCCATCAGGTAACGCGGTCGGTCCTCTGGCAGCTGTGGACAGGTTGCGTCCAGCACTTCATTCCGCTCGGCTTCCGGCTCGCCGACGGACAGGCCGCCAATGGCGTAGCCATCAAAACCGATATCGGTCAGACCCTGTGCGGATTCAGCGCGCAGATCCGCATACATGCCGCCCTGCACGATTCCGAACAGTGCAGACTCGCTATTGCCATGGGCCGTCTTGGATCGCTCGGCCCAGCGCAGAGAGCGGCGCATCGACTCGGCCGCTTGTTCGTGCGCGGCTGGCCAGGGGGTGCATTCGTCGAAGATCATCACGATGTCCGACCCCAGGGCACGCTGGACTGCCATCGATTCCTCCGGACCCAGAAACACCTTCGAGCCGTCAACGGGCGAGGCAAAGGTCACGCCGTCTTCAGTCATCTTGCGAAGCTCGGCCAGGCTCCACACCTGGAAGCCACCCGAGTCGGTCAGGATTGGCCCTGACCAGGCCATGAAGTCATGCAAATCACCGTGCGACGAGACCACCTCGGTCCCCGGCCTCAGCATCAGATGGAAGGTGTTGCCCAGAATGATTTCGGCGCCGAGGGCGCGCAGCTCTTCAGGCGTCATCGCCTTGACCGTGCCATAGGTCCCCACGGGCATGAAGGTCGGCGTTTCCACCGTACCGCGATCAAAGGTCAAGCGACCGCGGCGCGCTGTGCCATTGCTGTGCAATAAGGAAAAATCCATGTGTCTTTGTTCCGCCGTTGGTGCGCGAATGATACCGTCGACTTGGGCAAACAGGACACCGACTCCAGCGCTGTCGACTCCGATTCAGCGCTCACTTCTTGCTTCTGCAAGTTGAGCTTGCGGGTTTCCTGGCTGCGGTCACGATTCAGTCGATGAACATCGAATCGCCATAGCTGAAAAATCGGTATTCCTCTTCAATCGCGTGCTGATAGGTCGCCATGATAGTCTCGCGCCCGGCCAGGGCACTGACGAGCATCATCAGGGTCGAGCCCGGCAAATGAAAATTGGTGATCAGTCCGTCGACGATCTGGAATTCGAATCCCGGATAGATGAACAGGCGACTGTCACCGGTATAGCGCGAGAGTCCACCTTCGGCCGCGGCAGTCTCGAGACTGCGTACCGCCGTGGTGCCCACGGCGATGACGCGCTTACCCATCGCCTGGGTTTCCAGAATCTGGTCGACGAGACTCTGATCGACCTGCAGCCACTCGGCATGCATCTCGTGATCCTTGATGTCATCCACGCGAACCGGTTGAAAAGTGCCTGCACCCACGTGCAGCGTGCAGTAGCCGCGCTTCACGCCGCGGTCTTCCAGCGCCGCCAGAATCTGCTCATCGAAGTGCAGGCCAGCCGTTGGCGCGGCCACGGCACCGGGCACCTCGCCATAGACCGTTTGATAGCGCTCACGATCGCTCTGATTGTCTTCCCGCTGGATATAGGGCGGCAGGGGCATGTGGCCGACTTCGTCAAGCAGGTCCGGCCAGTCGGGTCCCGCCTCAATCTCGATGCGCCAGAACGACCCTTCTCGCTCGATCAACGTCAGCTCGACGCCCTCACTGACCCGCAAGCGGGTTCCGGGAGAAGGCTTGCGGTTGGCGCGGAGCTGGACCGTGGCCGCGCGCGGACCGGTCAGGCGCTCGATCATCACTTCGACCCGTCCGCCGCTGGGCTTGTGCGCATGGATGCGCGCAGGAATGACGCGCGTGTTGTTGAAGACCAGCAGATCGCCGGGCTCCAGCAGGGACGGCAGGTCAGTGAAAACCCGGTCCGCCAGCACGCCCTGTCGGCGCTGGATGTGCAGCAAGCGCGACCCTGAGCGCTCCTCCAGGGGTTCCTGGGCAATCAGGTGCTCGGGGAGTTCGAAAGTGAAATCGGAAGCTTTCATTGAAGACTTTGCCAGCCATGACGAATCGAACAGGGGCCGAAGTGTAAACTGTCGGCCGTTTCAGGCGTGCGCATCGGCCTCGAGGCCAGTTTCCTCTTAATCCCAGACAGCGAATCCCATTACCCATGATCGTTTCCCTGACCCTCGACGGGCGCGAAGTCCGAGTCGACCTGAGTGCGGGCGTGTCCATCGGCATCGCCATGGGCGAAGACGGGCGCCATCCACGCTTCTTCGTTGAAAAGGGCGCTCAGTTCAAACCGCTGCAGGCCGGCGACTTCACCGGGAGGGTCTGTGGCGGCGGCAGCTGCAATGCCGATGTGGTCGAGTTCATTCCGCACTGCCACGGCACCCATACGGAAAGCTATGGCCATGTCACTACCAATCAGGATCCGGTGGATCAAAAGGTCAACGAGTCGCTGTATACGGCCCGCTTGGTCAGCGTCACGCCAGATCGCCATGACGAGCACGGCTCGCCCATCCTGTCG
>JBCDLQ010000369.1:0-3486 GCA_039414335.1 Pseudomonadota bacterium
ATCGCACCCGGTCAGGGCCTGACCCATGCGCTGCCGATCGCCGAGCCCGTCAATGGCTACCTGCACAGCTTTGCGGTTACCGATCGCTACCTGATGTTCTACATCGGCCCCTACGATTATCAGGCTGGTTCTGAGACCTTCGTGGACGCTTTTCAGTGGCGACCTGACCAGGCGGGTCGGGTCTTGCTGGTTGACAAAAGTGATCTTTCGATGCAGCGCTGGTTTGATGCACCAACCGGTTTCGTTTTTCACTGCGGCGAAGCCTTCGAATGCGGCGACACGATTATTGCTCGGATGAGTTGGTATGACTCGCCGGAGGTGATGCACTCCAGCATGGTCGGGATGATGTCCGATGAATCCTCACAGCCCTATCCCGACTTTCCTCGAGCCCATTTTGCGTCGCTGATGATCCATCCCAATACTGGAAGGGTCGAACTGGAGAAGACAGGCGTACCGATGGAGTTCCCTGTCACCGACAGTCGCTCGGTCCGCAATGACCGTCAAACTGGTGCAGCCAGCTACGGTCTCAGTCATCGAGATGCTGCTCACCCGACCTACGCTGACGCCGTGGTCAAGTTCGACGGAAACGGCATTGAAGTCGGTCGCTACGATCTGCCGCTTCATCACATTGCCGAGGAACTTCGACTGGTGGCTGATGGCTCGTCAGCCTGGCTGGTCGGCACGTTTCTGGATCTGAAGAACCGCCAAACGGGGCTTCACGTGCTCAATGCAGATCAATTAGGTGATGGTCCCGTCGCTGTCGGCAGAATGCCGCGAAGCGTCGCGTTGGGTTTCCACGGTCACTTCTGGCCGGCGTGACAAACGTTGGGTTCGACAGCCCGGACTCGCATCGCAACGCGCGGAGCGAGCCCGGGGGTCACATGTGTCAGAAGGCGTATTGCCAGCCCAGGGTCAGGCCCGAGTCCATCTCCAACTGCGGACCGTCCAGGTCCTGATCGACGGGAACGATGTACTCGGCGGCTAGGCGATGACCACCGCCGATCAGCCAGTTGGCGCCAATGCCGACGGACCAGCGATCAATGCCCTGGTTATCGGGGTCCGCCGTCTGGACTGGGGCCACGATGGCCGGGTCCTGGCCTGAAATATTGCCCCGACGATAGCCTTCCAGCCGCAGGGACAGACTCACTGTATCGGCTGCCCGCCAGGCTAGCCAGCCGGTCAGGCGATGCTCGTTGCCCAGGTGGTAATCCTCATCGTTGTCATAGAGACGAAAGGTGGATCGCCACTGGACACCGCCGCTGAAGCGTTCACCCAGGCGAGACCAGGTCAGGCCCAACATCGGATCCCAGGTGCCGGAACCCAGCTGCATCGGGTAGGGCAGGCGAGGGCGCGGCCGCATGTTCATCGGCGTCAGGATGTCGTCGCGTTCCGTGATCGAGCCGATCGGGACCGACACGCCGATCTGCGCGTGAAAGCGGTCGGATTCTGTCTCGTGGAGGCGAATCAGGGCGCTGACCGAGCCATCGCCGAAACCTTCCGTCCGCGTTCTGAAGGTTCCGAGTACGTTGGTTCCCATCCCACCGGCGTAGGTGATGTGGTCCATGTCGCGGATCAGGTAGTTGACCATGGCCATCAGCGTGACCGAGTCCGATGGTGCATACATGGCGCCGAGCATGTGCATGTCCGTGTTCATTTCCGTGGGCACCACGCGCAGCGTCGGCGGCTGCATGGGTTGGCCAAAGAACCGGTTGGGAATCGTCGTCACAATCGTGTCCGGATCGATTCCGCTGCTGCCGAGTCGATTGCCTTCCATATCCATGCGCATGAAGCGGTAGGACATCATCCATTCTCCGGCCTTGTGATAGTGGTCGGCCATAACGCCGATCGGAGCGTGGTCGTCCGGCCGTGGGTCCGAGTGGGCCAGTGCCGTCCAGGACAGCACGAGTGCTGCGGTGCCGAGCACCGCCTGGTTCAGTGTGAATCTCATGGGTCTTCCTCAAGTTCAGTCAGATTGACAGACAGCGGAACACTCGCTGTTCCCAGCAGTGCTTCAGCTGCTCAAGATTTCAGGCTTGTGTCAGGACGAAACGGAGAAAGTGGGTGGGCCCCGGGCCAGGAAGGGCGAAAGGCTGGCCGTGCGGACCCAGCGGCTGGAACGAATGGGGCTGGGGCCCGTCGGGCCGAGGATTGCGATTGTTAACGTGGCCGGGCTTGCCACCGCGTCGTTCAGACCGTCACCTAGTGGACACAGTTCAGCACTGGTCAAGGCCACAGACTCGCCCTCGGAGAGCGTGTGGGTCTGATCACTAAAGTGAGCCTGATGATCGTGAGGCCCATGGTGGTGATGGCTCGAGTCGTCACCAAAAAGCTGCTGAGCGACCGGGGCGCTCAATCCACTGTGGCATAGCGCCAGCGGGCTGGCTTCGTCGAACGGCTGCGGCATGTAGCCCGGCGCAATCAGACTGCGCAGGAGCAGGCTGACCATCAGCAGGCTTTGCAGCAACAACAGGCCATTCGATTGAAGCTTGGCTCGGCTCAAGGATCTCATCGCTTGCGTAAACGAGGTCGCCAAGGATACCGGCTTCGCCCGACGTATGGGGAAAAGCCTCTCGAGAGATGTCCGGAAAGCCTCCTGAATTTCGATTAGTTCCTGAATTCTCGAGTTCAGGAGCTTTGGGATGGAAATGATGCTGGGGACAGGGAAGCCGCTTAGTCCGCGCCGCTGGGGACTGATTTTTTTCTTGCTCATGGTGGCAATGGCCAGCCATGCGTCCGAGCGCGGCGGGCCGGTGATCACTGTCGGTAACGATCCCGCGTGCGATTTCACGGCGTCCAGTTCGAATCATGGATTGGCTCAGGCGATCAATGCGGCTGCGATGGATGCGAATGGCCCGGGTGAAACCTTGATTCGGGTGGCGAACACGGGTCAATACATCGGCTATCAATTTGCGATCAACGTGGTGTCCAATCAGAACGTTCGGATTGAAGGCGCGTACATCAACTGCAGCTCAACGACGCCGACGGGACCGCGAACGATAGTGGGCCCGGGTTCCGCATCTTTCGGTCAGATCTTCCGGGTAGGGAGTGTCCCCACGCCGCAAACGGTCTTTCTGTCCGGCTTCGATATCCAAGGCGGCGACGGCAGCAACGGCGGTGCGCTGTCCGTTGGTAACAACAATTTTGTGATTGCGTCTGATCTGCTGATCCAGAACAACAACGCAGTCTCCGGCGGCGGTGTATCGATCGTGGATAGTGACGATGGCACCCCGACCATCCTCTGGCTGCTGGGCGATACGACGATTAGCAACAATGACGCCACCCTGTTCGGCGGTGGTATCGACTGCCTGGGTGAGCAGGCCGAAGTCGTCCTCGATACGGATGTGTCCGTGTCGCTGAATACGGCTGGGATTTCTGGTGGCGGTGTCTCGGTCCGGAATGGCTGTGAGGTCAACCAGTACGCCAGTTTTCCCGACGGCGTCTACTCCAATCTGGCGGGATCGGGCGGTGGCTATGCGGTCAGCAACG
>JBCDLQ010000370.1:0-3463 GCA_039414335.1 Pseudomonadota bacterium
GCCGGCAGCGCAAAATCGGGCGTGCCGGCAAAGACAGTCCGCAGGCCCTTCACGCGTTGACTTTGTCCAGTCGCTGCTGCTTCTTCAAGCGCTTTTCGACCATGCGCCGCTTCAGCGGCGAGAGGTAGTCGACGAAGACCTTGCCGTCGAGGTGGTCGATCTCATGTTGAATACAGACCGCGAGCAGACCATCGGCTTCGAGCTCGAACTCCTGCCCGTCTGCATCCAGCGCCCGCACCTTGACCTGCTCGGCCCGCTTCACTTCCGCGTAGATGCCGGGCACGGAAAGACAACCCTCCTCGCACTTCTGGCTGCCTTGCCGCTCGACGATTTCCGGATTGATGAAGACCCGCGGCTCGCTGCGGTCTTCGCTGAGGTCCATGACCACCACGCGAACCCCCTGATTGACCTGGGTTGCAGCCAGGCCGATACCGCGGGATTCGTACATGGTTTCAAGCATGTCGGCGGCAAGCTGGCGCTCGCTTTCGGTCACTTCGTCCACCGGTTTGGCCACTCGCCGCAGCCGAGGATCGGGAAATTCGAGGATCGTTAGTCTTGACATAAGATGAAAAAAATCGCTTAAGCGTGCGTTTTACAATGATAATGTTTATGATAGCCTCAAGAATTCAAGCCTGATCGGCACCGTTTGGAGGGATCGCTCCGTGAAACGCATATTGACCGTCGTGGCCATTCTTGGACTTGTGTGGGGGAGTGTACAAGCTCAGGATATCGAGCTGCGAGAAGATCATCCGCGCGAATACGTGGTTCAGGAAGGGGACACGCTCTGGGACATCGCCAGTCGCTTCCTGACGCGACCCTGGCAGTGGCCGGCCATCTGGCAGGCCAATCCGCAGATTCCCGATCCGCACCTGATTTATCCGGGTGACGTGATTTCGCTAGAGTTCATCGGCGGTGAAGCTCGATTGACGATGAACCGCGATGACTCGATTCGCCGTCTGGGCCCTGAGATTCGCCGGGAGGACATCACCGGCCCGATTTCCACCATTCCCTACGACGCCATCGAACCGTTCCTGCGCAACCCTCGCATCGTCAGCGAAGACGAACTGGACGCGCTGCCCTACGTCATTGCGAACTATGACCAACGCGTCTATGCAGGCACCGGCGACCACACGTACGTGCGCGGTATGGAAGACGCGCAGGTCGGTCAGGAAGTCGTAATCGCTCAGATCACCTATGAATTCGAGGACCGCAGCGCCGGTGAAGACCAGATTGAGCTGCGCCGTAATCGAGTGACCTATGGCCCTTCACAAGTTCCCAGGTTCGAGCGCTCGTCCAGCACGATTTGGAAGAAGACTTTCGGCCAATTCGAACGCTTCAACTTCCCGATCATTGGTTATGAGCTCTGGGAAGCGGCCCGCGCTCGCGTTGTTCAGGTCGGAGATCCGACCATACTTGAGATTACTTCTGGACGACGCGAAGTTATGGAAGGCCACGTCATCCTTCCGATTGATTACCACGTTTATGACCAGATTTTCTATCCCCAGGCCATGGATGAGGTACCGGATCATGGCCGCGTTCTCACCGTCAGCGAAGCCGCCTATGGCGTCGGCCACTATCAGATTGTCTCGATCTCCCTGGGCTCAGCCGATGGAGTCGAGGCCGGTCATACCTTCTCGGTATTCAATCCCGGCAACACGATTCGCGATAATCAGCGCTATCCCTTGATGAGTCCGGCCGCCTTCCGTGAAGAAGACCGTCGCTACGTCACCCTGCCCGATGAGTACGCCGGGCACCTCATGGTCTTCCGTCCCTTTGAACGCATCAGCTACGCGATCGTGCTCAGGGGCAACCGTGAGATCGTGGCCAACGACACGCTGCACCACCCGGACCGCTCGCTCTAGCGCCTGCGGTCAGTGCCGCCTGCACCCCGAATCAGCGCCTGGCTGGCGCTGATTCTCGCTCCCCAACTCGGACCCAAGCGACTGGCCGGCCTCCAGGGCCGGCTGGATTCTCTGGCGGACTGGTCCAGGCTGTCCGCCGAGCAGCTGCGAGCCTGCGGATTGACGCCGCAGCATATCGAAGCCCTGCATGAGCCCGACGCCTCGGCCCTGGACCGGACGCTGGACTGGCTGAGCCGCCCGCACCACCATCTGATCACCCGCGACGACGACTACTTTCCGCCCCTCCTGCGGCAGATCAGCGACCCGCCGCTGGCGCTGTTCGTGGCCGGGAAGCCAGAACTGCTCGTCGGCCCTCAGCTGGCCATTGTCGGCAGCCGAAACGCCACGCCGGGCGGTCTGGGACATGCTCGGGACTTTGCCGCCACCGTGGCTCGCGCTGGCTTCACGATCACCAGCGGGCTGGCGGCCGGTGTGGATGCCGCCGCGCACCAAGGCTGTCTGGATGCTCAGGGCGCAACGATCGCGATCACCGGGACAGGACCCGATGAAATCTACCCCGCTCGCAACAAAGCACTGGCCCAGCGCATCATCGAACACGGCGCCATGGCGACGCCTTTCCCACCGGGCACCCCGCCGAAGCCCGGCAATTTTCCTGCTCGCAACCGCATCATCAGCGGTATGAGCCTGGGCACCCTGGTGGTCGAAGCGGGTCTGCGCAGCGGTTCACTGATCACCGCCAGGCTGGCGACCGAGCAGGGGCGAGAAGTCTTCGCGATTCCCGGATCGGTCCACAATCCGCAGGCGAGAGGATGCCATCGCCTGATTCGGGACGGTGCCAGGTTGGTCGAAGAGGCCGATGAGGTCATCGAGGAGCTGGGCCCTCTGGCCGGGGAACTGGCCGGCCAGATCCAGCATCGGCTCACGGGCTCCACCGCGCCACCGCTTGACAATTCACCCCCTGCCCCCCATTTCGATCAAGACCCGGAGTATTCGCGGTTGCTGGCGGCCATTGGCTTCGATCCGACGCCGATCGACGAGATTATCCAACGCACGGAGTTGACGACCGCCGCCGTATCCTCCATGCTCCTGCTCATGGAGCTGGACGGTCGCATAGCAGCCCATCCCGGAGCACGCTACAGTCGCACCGGGGCAGCGCCCGCTGATGAAGGAAAGGAGTGAATGAAAGAAAACGTGCTTGATCTACTGATGTATCTGTTCGAAAACTATATCTACGAGGAACCGGAAAGCACGCCGGATCGTGAATCACTGACCGACAGCCTCGAAGAGGCTGGATTTTCCAACGCTGAGATCGAGCGCGCATTTGCCTGGCTGGACGGCCTGGCAGAGCAGCGCAAGCTGCCTGAGCTCGGCCACCAGACTCATCAACCCATCCGCGTATTCAGCACTGAAGAGTGCCAACGCCTTGACGTTGACGCCCGTGGGTTCATTCTATATCTGGAGAACGCCGGCGTTCTGGATGCGGTTAGACGTGAACAGGTCCTGGATCGACTGGCAGCTCTCGACAGCGATGAGATCGACATCGAAGACGTCAAGTGGGTGGTCCTGATGGTGCTGTTCAACCAGCCGGGCCAGGAAGCCAA
>JBCDLQ010000371.1:0-3455 GCA_039414335.1 Pseudomonadota bacterium
AGAATCAGCCCGAACGTCCGCCACATCGAAATCGATGCCGCGCACCTGGGCATGGCCTTCAATCCAGAAATCTGGGACTTGATCGTCGAGACCCTGCGTTCGTCCTGAGTCGACGGGCCCGCTCGACTCCGAGCGGGCCTTTGGAATCACATATTGCGCCGATACTCTCCGCCCACCTCGTACAGGGCGTGTGAGATCTGGCCGAGTGAGCAACGCTTGACTGCCTCCATCAACGCCTCGAAGGTGTTGCCACGCTGACGGGCCACTGCCTGCAAGTCCCTGAGCACGGCTTCGCCATCCGCATCGTTGCGAACCTGGAAGGCGCGCACGTTGTGGACCTGCTGCTGTTTCTCTTCTTCCGTGGAACGCGCCAGCTCGATCTCGCCGCCTTCCTGTTCGCCGCCCTCTGAGGGCAGGAAGGTGTTGACGCCAACCAGCGGCAGCGAGCCATCGTGCTTCTTGTGCTCGTAGTAGAGCGACTCGTCCTGAATCTTGCCGCGCTGGTACATCGTGTCCATCGCGCCAAGCACGCCGCCGCGCTCAGAAATGCGCTCGAACTCCTGGTAAACCGCCTCTTCGACCATGTCGGTCAGACGATCAACGATGTGACTGCCCTGCCAGGGGTTCTCGCAGAAGTTCAGACCCAGTTCCCTGTTGATGATCATCTGAATCGCCACGGCACGCCGCACGGATTCTTCCGTCGGCGTGGTAATGGCTTCATCGTAGGCGTTGGTGTGCAGGCTGTTGCAGTTGTCGAAGATTGCATAAAGCGCCTGCAGCGTCGTGCGAATGTCATTGAACTGAATTTCCTGCGCATGCAGGGAACGGCCTGAGGTCTGGATGTGGTACTTCATCATCTGCGAGCGCTTATTGGCGCCGTAGCGCTCGCGCATCGCACGCGCCCAGATCCGGCGCGCCACGCGGCCAATCACCGTGTACTCCGGGTCCATGCCGTTGGAGAAGAAAAAGGACAGATTCGGCGCGAAGGCGTTGATGTCCATACCGCGAGCCAGGTAGTACTCGACGATCGTGAAGCCGTTCGACAGAGTGAAGGCCAACTGGCTGATCGGGTTCGCACCGGCTTCGGCGATGTGGTACCCGGAGATTGACACGGAGTAGAAATTGCGCACGCCGTTGTCGATGAAGAACTGCTGGATATCGCCCATCATGTGCATGGCAAACTCCGTCGAGAAGATGCACGTGTTCTGTGCCTGATCTTCCTTCAGGATGTCGGCCTGAACCGTGCCTCGCACCACCTTCAGTGTGTCGGCCTTGATCCGGGTATAGGTCTCGGTATCAACCACCTGGTCACCGGTCACGCCCAGCAGACCCAAGCCCAGCGCGTCATTGCTCGCCGGAAGTTCACCACTGTATCCGGGCAAGTTGTCGCCAAGAATCTCGGCGCGTCGCGCCATGGCCGCACCCCAACCACCAGTCTCTTTCAGGTGTCGTTCAACCTGCTGGTCGATGGCCGTGTTCATGAACATGGCCATCAGCATCGGTGCCGGGCCGTTGATGGTCATGGAAACTGAGGTGTTTGGCGCGCTCAAGTCGAAGCCTGAATAGAGCTTCTTCATATCGTCCAGCGTCGCGATCGATACACCGGAGTTACCGACCTTGCCGTAGATGTCCGGGCGCTCGTGCGGGTCTTCGCCGTAGAGCGTTACGGAGTCGAAAGCCGTTGACAGGCGCTTGGCCGGCTGGCCCTGGGAGACGTAATGGAATCGACGATTGGTCCGTTCCGGCGTCCCTTCCCCGGCAAACATGCGTATCGGGTCTTCATTGGTCCGGCGATAGGGATAGACGCCGCCCGTGTAGGGATAATGACCCGGCAGATTTTCCTTGTGCAGGAAAACCATCAGATCGCCCCAGTCCGAAGTTTGCGGTGCGGCGATCTTGGGAATCTGCAGACGCGACAGCGACTCCCGATAATTGGGACCCGTGATGGTCTTGCCCCGAACTTCGTAGCTGTACTCTTCCGACTCGACAGAAGCCTTGAGCTCCGGCCAGGCGCGCAGCAGATCGCGCGCGTCTTCGGGAATCGACTTCAGCGCTTCGTTATGGCGTTCGATCAGCACCTTGGCTCCGTCCACGTCCACTGCTTCGGCGCGGATCGCCGTCAAACACTCGATCTCAAGCTCGGGGGCGAGCTCTTTCAGGACTTCGGCATAGTGCTGGGCGCGGCGCGCTTCTTCTGCCCACTGCATGACGTGCTCGTTGATCCCCCGGCCCTGCTCGGCGATCTCGGCCAGATAGCGCACGCGCTGGCCCGGAATTAACACGGACGGTTGCGGGTCGCGGTCATTCAGCTCGATCGCCGGTTCGAAGTGGCAGCGATCGCTGACAAAGCGGCGGTCATCGCCCGCTTTTTCAAGCAGCAACCGGCACAACTGCGCGAACATCCAGGTCACGCCCGGGTCATTGAATTGGCTGGCAATGGTCGGATAGACGGGTACGTCCTCATCGGCCAACTCGAAGGCCAGGCGGTTGCGCTTCCACTGCTTCTTGACGTCTCGCAACGCGTCCATGGCGCCCTGGCGATCGAACTTGTTGAGAATCACCAGCTCGGCGAAATCCAGCATGTCGATCTTTTCGAGCTGGCTGGCTGCGCCGTAGTCGGAGGTCATCACATAGACCGGGAAATCGACCAGGTCGACCACTTCCGAATCGGATTGACCAATACCGGCCGTTTCCAGAATCACCAGATCGAAGTCAGCTGCCTTCAGGGCGGTCAAGCTGTCGGCCACCACTTCCGAGACGGCCCGATGCTGAGCGCGGGTGGCCATGGATCGCATGAAGACCCGATCCGATCGAAGCGTGTTCATTCGGATTCGGTCACCGAGGAGCGCGCCACCCGTGCGACGACGAGTGGGATCCACCGCCAGCACGGCAATTTTCATTTCCGGGAAAAACTGCAGAAAGCGGTTCAGCAGCTCGTCCGTGACGGAGGACTTGCCCGCGCCGCCGGTACCGGTCAGGCCGAGTATGGGTACATGCGATGCTGCCTCCGCCCGCTTGCGGATTCGCGCCAGTTCATGCTCGGAGACGTGGCCGTTCTCGATTCCCGTGAGCGTGGCCGCCAGATCACCGGCCTCACCTTGTGCAGCGCTGGGCTCAGACTGGAGCCGCAGCGCGCGCGCCCGGCGAGTCCGTTCCACCAGGTCCTCGATCATCTCCTTCAGACCCATCTTCATCCCGTCTTCCGGGTGATAGATGCGATTGACGCCTTGGGATTCAAGCACCTTGATTTCCTGCGGCGTGATCGTGCCGCCACCGCCACCAAAGACCTGGATGTGGGCTGCACCCTGCTCAGCGAGCATGTCGACCATGTACTTGAAATACTCGTTGTGACCGCCCTGATAGGAACTGATCGCAATGCCGTCAGCATCCTCACAAATCGCCGCCCGGACGATTTCAGCGACCGATCGGTTGTGGCCCAGGTGGATGACCTCGGC
>JBCDLQ010000372.1:0-3453 GCA_039414335.1 Pseudomonadota bacterium
GGTTTGAAGTACTCGATGAACCCAGGGTCGTTTTTCTTTTGGCTGCCTATTTCTTGTTCTTTCTCGGCGCGGTGTGGCGTGTGGTCTGGCACGGAAAACTGGCACACCGGGCCAATGATCGCCAGGTCCAGTCACGGTCCGGAAGAATGGCATCAGCCCTTTCGATTATTGGCCTCATCGCTTTTCATTGGCTGAGCATTTACGGCTACGCCGCAGGTCACCGGCTCGCCGATGAGGAGACTGCACTTGCTCCATTTCTGCTTATTCTGGCGATCAGCATGATCCTGATCGCAATGTTGATCAGCCAAGTTGCCATTCGTACGCTGGGTACATTCTTTGATCGCCTGACGATTAAGACAGATCATCGCCTGGTCACGGAAGGTATTTATGGCTGGATCCGCCACCCTATTTATACGGGCTACATCCTTCTGTTTTTGGGCTTTTGCCTGACGCTTGAAAGCACTGTCGGTTTGATCTTATCGGTCGTCACTTGTGCACTGTGGTTCGGCAACCGAATTCCGACCGAGGAGCGAATGCTGGAAGAGCAATTCGGTGAAGACTACCGAAGCTACTGCAATCGCAGCAGACGACTATTCCCATTCATATATTGACTTGCCCCATGTACAGGGGTTAGCAATAAGGCTGGTCCCCGTTCTGACCGTTGCCAAAGGCAGCTTTAGAGAAAAGCACACTTGAACAGAGTGCGATCAAGGCCCATCAGCAACCGCGGTAGCAAGACCGGCAATCTCTTCACCACTCGCGTTCGGCAAGTAGGCATACTCCGCCCCCAAGGACTCGGCTAGCGATTTCGCTTCACCTCGGCTCAGATAGTTTCGCTTCGTGTCCACCACGATTGTGCGCATCTTGGACCCAGACACGTAGGCTCCGACTTTTTGCAGTTCTTGCTGAGGATCCTCGCCGGCACTGAGGGCAATATTCGCTCTCCCATCGGTCAACATCACGAGCACTGTTTGAAAAATGCCTCGACTGGCCGCCTGGCGGGCCACATCATCGGCGAGTAGCAAGGCGGACGCCAATGGCGTTCCACCACCGGTGGGCAGTACATCCAGCGCCCGCTTGGCAAGCTCAACGCTTTGCGTTGGTCCCAAGAGTAGCTCGGCCTCACCTCCACGAAAAGCAATCAAAGCGATTCGATCCCGATTCACATATGCTTCCTGAAGCAAATGATGAACAGCGCCTTTAGCCTGACGCATTCTGTGCAGTGCCATACTTCCACTCGCATCCACCGCAAAACAAAACAGAGCTCCGGCTTTGCTTCGGTATTGCTTAATGCGTAGATCGGAGGACTTCAAAACCACGCGACGGACGTCACCCTCTCGCGCTCGCTGCTGACGCCGAAAGCGTTGCCAGGGTGCGGCAGAACGCAGCGTGGCTACGATATCAATTCGGTGTCTGCCAGGATCACCCGCAACGGACCGGATATGACGCCCACGTAGACCTTCCGTGCTACCCCTGGAACCTGCCTGACCCCGCTTTTGTTCCTGAAATGGAAGTTGTTCCAGCGCTGCCGGCAACTCACTTTCAAGGGCCTCAAGAATCTGATCTGGCGGAGGCACCAGTTGATCCGGCATTGATTCTTCTCCTTCCTCTTCCAGACTTTCAGGTTCGCTGGACTCGGGAGGTGGCGGTGGCGGTGGGGCCTGCTGCTCAGGTGCAGTCTCAGGACTTCGCGTGGCCCGCGGCAAAATCACAAGGCGCGCGGCCAATTGCAAATCCTCTTCCTCTACAGAATCTCGCAGATTGAGTGCTGCAATAGCACGCGCGGCGCGCGCAGCGAAAATATCGACGCGGTGACCTTCCACCCCATACAGGAGCGCCGTGGTGCTGAGTTGACGCAACTGTTCGTCTTCGATCGTGACGCTGGACAGCTGCTCCCGAGCTGTCTGCACCAGGCCGACCGTAAACTGAACCTCATCGGACCACGATCGCTGTTCGGACCGGAGATTGTTCTGAATAACTCGAGTCCTTTGTTCAAAATCTAAGTCGCTTGGCAGCGGCACAATCAGCCCAAGGCGATCCAACAGGTGTTGCCGAGGAAGGCCTTCCTCCGGATCGTAAGAGGCAATCAGACCGAAGCTCGCGGTCGAGTGCAGACTGACCCCCTCTCGTTCGACTCGAACCTCTCCTTGATCAATCACAGAGAGTAGAAGATTTGCACTGGAATCCGAGAGCAGGTTCAACCCATCGATGTAGACCACGCCACCATCTGCCCGCGCCAGCACCCCAGGTCGCATGACGATGCTGCCAGTTCGAAGTGTCGCTTCCAGATTGAGTCCGCCAAGCAGGTTTTCGATGTCGATGCTGGTCGGAATTTCCACCAACGATGAGCCCGTTGGCAACAGGGGCCGTATGCCCCGAGCAAGACTCGATTTACCCGTTCCTGCGGTCGCTGCCAGCGCCACACCTCGCAGACGCGGTTCAACCGCCAAGAGCATCAGCGCTTGCTGAGCCATATCGAGGCCCACGAGCGCCGGAAAAGGCAGCGCCTTCATCGCTGAGTGACCAAGTGAAGACGCCCGGCATCATCACCAAGGGCCAAGGGAGTCATCGGCGTCATCTCGTCGCGAATCGTCTCAGGCGGCGATGCCTTCCAGCTGGTCTTCGAGATTGCCGTAAATATCACGGAGTTGATCAAGCAATTCATCGCTCGCCTCCCAGAATCCGCGGGCCTCGGCCTCTAGCAGTCGACGTGCGATGCCCGCAGTCGCGTGGGGGTTGGCCTGAGACATCTTGGCGCGCATCGTTTCGTCCAACATAAAAGTCTCTGCGATGTCATCGTAGACCCAGCCCTCGACCGCATCTGCAGTCGCAGACCAGCCATAGGTATTGCTCACGCGATGTTCGATTTCACGGACACCCTCATAGCCATGATTCATCATCGAGTCATGCCACTTGGGATTGAGTAGCTTGGCCCGCGTCTCCAAACGCACCATCTGGTTCAACGACGATAAGCGGTCATCAATCGCAATCGCATCGGCTACCATCAGCGACGGCTGTTTGCCCTTCAACTTCTCCACGCTCTTGGCAACGCCACCCAGGTACTCGTAGTAGTGATCGACATCACTGATTCCCAGTTCGAAGCTATCGATATTCTGAAATGCTGCATCAACCGTCGACAGACTGCGCTCCATCATCTGACGTGAAGCAGTCCAGCCGGCATGCCGCGTGTAGGCATAGGACTTGCGTGTCATGAAGGCATCACTCAGCTGGCTATCATCTTCCCAGCTGCTGCTTTCGACCAGATGATTGACATTCGCACCATAGGAACCGGGCGCGTTGGAAAAGACACGCGCTGCCGCTTCGCTCAGTGAAATTCCCAGATCTGCCGCGTGGGCCTCCGTGTGCTTGCGAACGAAGTTCATCTCAAGGGGTTCATCCGCGTGGGCGGCCAATCGAACCGCCTTATCCAGCAGTTCGGTCTGATGGTGAAAC
>JBCDLQ010000373.1:0-3453 GCA_039414335.1 Pseudomonadota bacterium
GAAGGGCACCACGGCCCAGGCCGCCAGCGCCGGCGCCAGCGCCAGTATGGGCGCCAGCAGGAACAGGAAGCGGCTGGCGTTCGTCGGAATGATGATTTCCTTGAACAGCATCTTGAACACGTCGGCAAAGGGCTGCAGCAAGCCCAGCGGTCCGATCTGCGTCGGGCCGCGGCGCGTTTGCATGTGGCCAATCACCTTGCGCTCGAAGTAGGTGAAATAAGCGACGCTGATGGTCACGGGCAAGACGATGGCCAGAATCTTGGCCACGGTCCAGACCAGCGTCAGGAGCTGTTCGATCATGCCGAGGCCTCCACCTGAACCGGACCCATGCTCGGGCCCAGGGAATCGACGGACGCCGTCGCCGACGGCAACCAGACCGTGTTCGGGGCAATTCGCTCATCAGCCACCCACTCGACCTGGACGCTGGCACTGCCCTGCGTCACCTTGATCGTTTCAGCCTCACCGAGGCCCAGGCGTTCAACCGTGGCCGGATGCAGGCGAGCGCCTTGATCCTGAGCGTGGTCGGTCTTCTGGAGCGCGGGCGAGCGGCGCACGACCGAATCATTGGCGTAGATGCCGACGTCACCGACGCGCCACAGGACTTCTTCCGTGACGGCCTCCGGCGCACCCGCCAGATCGGGACCGGTCACGACCGGTTCGACATTGCTCAGACGCTCATGCACCGGTGCGAGATCGACAAAGTCAAATCCGCTGATTGCCATCATTTCACCGAGACGTCGCAGGATCTTCCAGCCAGCACGCGCCTGGCCTGGTGATTTCAGGGCCGAAGCGAATTCCTGCGTCAGACCATCGAGGTTGTCGTAGCTGCCGTCGGTCTCCGGGACCGGAGAGATGGGCAGCAACACGTCGGCCAGTTCAGCCAACTGCGGGCTCGCAAAGGCGGTTACGGCAACGACGGACTTGGCGCCATCGAGCGCGTGCACGGCCGTGGCCGGATCGGCCAGATCCAGATTCGGCTCCACGTCCCAGAGCAGATAGCCCTGGCGCGGCTGTTCGAACATGGCCTGCGCATTCAAGCCATCTTTGTTCGGCACGGTGCCGGCCTTCCAGGCACCCTGGCTGTTGGCTGCACCCGGCAGAACGCACAGGGCGCAGTCGGCAGCATCGGCCAGTGCACCGGCCAGCTCTCGCAGCCACGACGCATCCACATGCGCCAGCGCCACGTCACCGAGCACGATGGCCGCGCGATCGCCCGAAACCAGGCTCTGGGCAATGTCGCGAGCCGAGCTGTCCGGGTCACGCGCACCCAGATATTCTCCGAATTGGCCGTCCGGCAGCGCCTTGCCGCTGATATCGAAGGCGGCACGAGTGACTCGAGCCAGCGTGTCGACCATGGCCTGCGCCGGCACGGTCAGACGCTCGGTCAGATCGAAATGGAAGTCATAGGCGACGGGATTCAGGTCCATCACCTTCGCCCCGCCTACGCGCCAGGCCGTGCGGACACGATGGCCCAGAATCGGCTGCTCATGGCGGATATTGCTGCCCACCAGGAATATCGCGTCCCGTTTGGCAAGATCGCGGCTGGGAATATCCATGCGCGCCTTGCCGGCCTGGGGATGACGGAAATCGTTCAGGCGAGTGCGGTGATCGATATGCTTGCTGCCCAGGCCGCGAACGATGGCCTGGATCAGATAGTGTTCTTCAGTGGTTGCTCGCGGCGAAACCAGCGCCGCCAGCTCGTCGGTGCCGTGGGTTTCGACCGTGCCTTTAAGCGCGCGGACTGCAGTGGCCAGGCCCTCGTCCCAGCTCACCGACTGCCACTGTCCATCGACTTTGACCATCGGCGTGGTCAGGCGATCCTCGGCCTCCAGGCCGAAGTGGCTGTAGCGGTCGCGATCGGCCAGCCAGCACTCGTTGACCGCTTCATTGTCGCGCGGCACGGAGCGCATGATCTTCTTGCCGCGCACGTGATAGAACAGGTTCGAGCCGACGCAGTCATGAGCAGCAACGGCCTGACGGGCGCGCATCTCCCAGGGCCGTGCCGAGAAGCGGAAGGGCTTGTTGGTCAGTGCGCCCACCGGGCAAAGATCGATGATGTTGCCCGACAGTTCAGAGTTGATGTTGCGCTCGACAAAGGTCGAGATTTCCGTCTTTTCACCACGGCCAATTCCACCGAGTTCAGCCGTGCCGGCAATCTCTTCAAGGAAGCGCACGCAGCGCGTGCAGTGAATGCAGCGCGTCATGTCCGTGGCAACGAGCGGGCCCAGGTTCTTGTCCTTGACAACGCGTTTGCGCTCGGTGAAGCGCGATACGGAGCGGCCATAACCCATGGCCAGGTCCTGCAGCTCGCACTCGCCGCCCTGATCGCAGATCGGGCAATCCAGCGGGTGGTTGATCAGCAGGAACTCCATCACACCGCGCTGGGCATCCACGGCCCGGCGCGACTCGGTAAAGACCTTCATGCCGTCGGCCACCGGCGTGGCGCAGGCGGGCAGCGGCTTCGGCGCCTTTTCCACGTCGACCAGGCACATGCGGCAGTTGGCCGCAATCGAGAGCTTCGAGTGGTAACAGAATCGCGGGATATCGATGCCCATGCGATCGGTTGCCTCGATGATCATCGAGCCCTTCGGGGCCTGGACTTCCTGGCCATCGATCTCCAGGGTCACCAGATCAGTTTGCGGTTTTTCAACAGTCGCCATATCAGCTCATCAACTTGTTGCGATCACCGGTGGAGAGTGCGAACGACTCTCCACGATTCCTCAGGCGGCCTCGCCCATCTTTTCGGACACGATCGATCGACCGTGTTCGACGAAGTATTCGAATTCATGCCGGTAGTGGCGCAGGAAACCCTGCACCGGCCAGGCCGCAGCCTCGCCGAAAGCACAGATCGTGTGGCCCTCGATCTGACCAGCCGCCGATTCCAGCAGGTCGATGTCTTCAGGCCGGCCCTTGCCGGACTCGATACGTTCCAGCACGCGATACATCCAGCCCGTGCCTTCGCGGCAAGGCGTGCACTGGCCGCAGGATTCGGCGTAGTAGAAGCGCGCAATGCGGCGGCAGGCCGACACCATGCAGGTCGTTTCATCCATGACGATGACCGCACCGGAACCGAGGCCGGAGCCCGCTTTCTGCAGCGCGTCGTAGTCCATGGTCATGTCTTTCATGACATCGGCGGGCAGCACCGGCATGGACGATCCACCCGGAATCACTGCTTTCAGCGCATTGCCGTTGCGCACGCCGCCTGCCATGCTCAGGAGCTCTGAGAAGGGCGTGCCCAGGGGAATCTCAAAGTTGCCTGGTTTGGCCACGTGACCTGATACGGAAAAGACCTTCGGGCCGCCGTTGTTGGGCTTGCCCAGCTCCAGAAACCACTCGGCACCCTTGCGCATGATGGCCGGAACTGAAGCCAGCGTTTCCGTGTTATTGATCGTGGTCGGCTTGCCGTAGATGCCGAAATTGGCGGGGAACGGCGGCTTGAAGCGCGGTTGCCCC
>JBCDLQ010000374.1:0-3433 GCA_039414335.1 Pseudomonadota bacterium
CCGAAAATGGCCCGGTTCTCGATTTCGATGTCGCTGGATCGATCGAAAAGAACGGGGAACTCGGGAACCAGGGTGACAATTTGGCCTCGAATTGCGGTGGCCTGACCAATCTGAGCGGGGTCCGGCGAAGGCGTCTGGAAAATCAGTGACGCCAGGGTCACTGGGTCAGGAAAGGCGAACTCAGAAGCAATCAAAGATTCGCTCGTGTTGACGTTTCCGCCGTCTCGATCAAAGAAGTAAGCACCCAGCATGCCGGTTAGGCGATCGTTCTGATAGGTCGCTCTGATCTCCTGACTGAAAATCTCATCAAAGCTGCTGCCATCGATCGCTCCCGTTCCACCCGTTTCATCGCGGGTCGAATCAATCAGGAAATCCGATTCCGTATCGATGTAGCCCGACACGGAAGTCAAGGTCCAGGCATCGTTGACTTCGTAATCAATCTCAGCAGAGAAGATATCGGACTCGGTCGCCGTCTCACTTTGAACGTTTTCAAAGGTCACACGTCGCTGCGGAAACAACAACTCGTCGACCCGATTCTCGCCCTCCGAAGCGTCAATCCGCGTGTAGCTGCCCCGAAGAGTCAGGCCAGGTACTGCATCAGGCTCCAAGAGGAAGCGCCCACGAAATGTTGAGGTCTCATTCGCGTCTGAATCATCGATTCCAAAGGTTGGGTTAGTGATGAAACCATCACTCTGACTCTCGTCGATTGCGAATCGAAATCAAGCCTGATCACCCAGAGGAACGCTCGCTGCCGCGGAAGCTCGCCACGTCGAGAAGTCGGCGTAAGACACCTGGGCCCGACCGCTGAATTCCGGGTCGGGATCTGACGTTCGAACGACAATGGCGCCGGCCAGGGCATTCCGCCCTTGAACAGTGGATTGAGGGCCCCGAAAAATTTCGACAGCACTGACATCCCAGAGATTCAATGAGCCGTTCTGAAACAGACTCCGCGGGATAAAAACACCATCGACATAAATTGTCGAAACATCACTCGTTGCATCACCGAGGCCGGCACCGATGTTTCGAATTCCTCGAATACTGATCACCGAATCATCAAAGGCCGTGAAGACGTTCGCGGTCTGATCGAGCACGTCGTAAAGATCCGTGTAGCCTTGCTCATCGATCTCTGCCAGATCGAAGACCTTGACGCTACTGACAGTGTCCTGGAGATCTCGATCGATCTTCTGACCTTGAACGACAACGGACTGGAGTTCGATGGGCTCGTTTCCGAGCTCAGCTTCACCATCTTGATTGCCCTGCTCGCTCTGCGCGACAGCGGCAGCAACGGGCAAGAACGATGCGATCAGTGCGGCAATCAATGACCGCCTCGCAGCCAGGGCATTGATCGGCGGTTGTATGGAATCTGGCTGAGGCATGAGCGATGTCCTTTCGGGGATATGAAGCCGATGATCGGGAAACCAGCCATCCCATACGCTGAGCGAGGGGGGAGCGGCTGGTCAGAAAGAATTCGGAATAGTAATAGAAACGATAAGCGTTATCAATAAATGGGTACAAATCCTTCATAAACCGCCCGGCTTTGCTTACCCCACGAAGGCTCGTTCAAAGACATAGTCACCCGCCTGGCCAATGCTCGGGCTGGCCGCAAAGCCCTTCCCGTCCAGGAGCGTTTTGAAGTCCTCGATCATTGCCATGCTGCCGCAGAGCATGAAGCGGTCATGAGTCGGGTCCAGCGCCGGCAATCCGAGGTCATCAGTCAGTTGGCCCGCATTAATCAGCGTCGTCAAACGTCCTGAATGCGTAAAAGACTCGCGTGTGACTGCAGGGTAGTAGAGCAAACGGCCTTTGATCGTTTCGCCCAGGATGGGGTGATTCGGCAAGTCTTCAGTGATCAGCTGCCGATAAGCCAGGTCGGCGATTCGTCTGACGCCATGAGCGACGATGACCTGGTCGAATCGTTCGTAGGTTTCTGGATCTCGAATGATCGATAAAAAGGGCGCCAGGCCCGTCCCCGTCGCCAGAAGATAGAGGCGTTTGCCGGGCGTCAAATCGGAAATCAATAGCGTGCCCGTCGGCTTTTGCGACAAAAGGACTTCATCGCCAGGCTCGATGGTCGCCAATCGAGAGGTCAGCGGTCCATCTTCAACCTTGATCGAATAGAACTCCAACTCCTCTTCCCAAGACGCGCTGGCGATGGAATAGGCGCGCATCAGAGGCTTCTTATCGACCTCCACGCCCAACATAATGAACTGGCCACTGTCGAAGCGAAGACCAGGATCGCGCGTGGTCTTGATACTGAACAATCCCTCATTCCAATGATGAACATCGAGAACAGTTTCGAATCGGAGATTTCGCATGCGCGCGTCCTTTCTGTCGGAACAGCGCGGCATCCTAGCAGAAATCTAAATGAGAATCATTACTTTTTGGTTGCCCGCCGAGGAAGAATCCGCCAAGTCAAACGAGCAAGCAGTTGATGTTACTTCTGGACAGGCTCGATCACTGAGGGTGGGCGACCCGGAAAAGCAAGGGCGCCCACTGGCGCCCTTTGAACAGTCGCATTCCTGAATTTCAGCGTCGATACTCGAGCTTGTCCAACAAGCCCTCAAGCAAAAGCGCAACACGCTGGCGCTTGGCCTCGATAGCGCTTCGCATGGCATACACAGCACCGAACGTAGCGACTGCCAGCACCGGCCCCAACAGCAGCCACAGCCAGGGCGTCTTCGTGAAGTAGGGGACCAGCACGAAGATCGCGATCATGACCAGACCGACTCCCCAGCCTATCGATTGCTCCTTGCGCTCCTCGCGCACGTCGGCCGTCAGTGTGACCATGGCTTCCGTCGAAGAAGCGGGTGCGGTCACGATGCTGATCGATTCGAGCTCAGCGACCTGATGGCCGTCGCTGTTGAAATCCAGGGCCCTGCCCAGCTTACCGGTCCAGCTCTTGTCCGCCTCCCAGACCGATTCGGTGCTGCGCAAGCGAACGGCGCGCATCTTCTCCCGAGCCACCATCTGGTGTTCGAACTGCCGATGCAGATCCACCGGGTCGCCGGGAATGACTCGACGCGCCCGAGCATGACCTGGTCCCAGCAGCTTGGTCAGGAGTGGATGCTCCTCAGGTTCTGGCGGGACCAGTGAATCAGCGCGATATTCCGCCAGTGCACGGCGAACATGTTCCGCATTCAATCCGACTTCCTGACCGATGCTGATGATTTCTTCTTCGCTGAGCCGGCGCTGTTCACCCTCACCGAGCGCGTTCTGCAAAACGCTGGCGCGGGCAATAATGCGCTCGAGCTGCTCGGCTGGAATATCAAAGGGCTGATTGGGGTCGCTGGTGTGCAGCGGCTGGACATTATCGCGAGACTGATTCATGGATAGCGCTTCGATTCAATTAACAGAACCTTTTTAAGCACATTTCGGGCCAAATAATAAATAATCGATATGTCATTGATTCATATATTGGAAAGTTATTTCGGAG
>JBCDLQ010000375.1:0-3428 GCA_039414335.1 Pseudomonadota bacterium
CTCGATCGTGAGCCCGGGTGTGTCGTCGAGCTCGGGTTTGGCCAGATTCAGCGCTTCGGCGCGCTCGGCGAAAGCGGCCAGTACGTCGATGGAGGCCAACGCCCCTGCCAGGTGAGCCAGACGACGATGCTCCGCGCCCAGATCGTCGATCAGCTGCTCGTAGAGTGCTTTTTCGCGGGCCAGAGCCCGTTCGCGCGCTGACAGCACCTTGTCCTCAAAGCCCTTCAGCTCTTCGGTGATGTAGCGCTCGACGTTCTTCAATGTCTGTCGACGGCTGTACTCGGTCGGCACCTGTTCGCTGTGGACCTTGCTGATCTCGATGTAGTACCCATGGACGCGGTTGTAGCCGACCTTGAGCTTGTCGATGCCCGTGCGCTCGCGCTCCTGCGTTTCATAGCGCAGCAGGAAGTCGCCCGCGTTCTGGCTCAGGGCTCGCAGCTCGTCGAGCTCTGCATCGAATCCTTCGGCGATCACGCCGCCATCGCGAATCACCATCGGCGGTTGTTCGATGATGGCGCGGTCGAGCAGGTCGGACAGGTCGGGGCAGGGCGCCAGCGTGTGGCCCAGTTCGTTCAGCAGCGGATCATTGGGACCGTCCAGCAGCCCGCTGAGCTCTGGCAGTCGATGGAGGCCTTCGCGCAGGGTGGAGAGGTCGCGCGGACGAGCCGACTTCAGGGCAATTCGCGTCAGCACCCGCTCCAGGTCACCGACACCCGAGAGGAGATCGCGAAGGCTGGCGTGCAAGGCGGTCTGGATCAGCGTCTCGATCGCCTGATGGCGGGCTGAGAGGGCCTGTCGAGAGCGCAGGGGATGGGCCAGCCACCGTTTGAGTTTGCGGCTGCCCATGGGCGTGGCCGCCGTGTCCATTAGGCCGACCAGCGTGTGTTCCGTCCGTCCGTCAGGATGGACGTCGATTTCCAGATGGCGGCGGGTCGCTGCATCCAGAATCAGGTGTTCGCTGGCCTCGACCGCCCGCACGCCGGTCAGATGGGTGAGCTTGCCGGACAGCATGTCTCGCGCATAGGAAAGCAGGGCGCCCGCTGCGGCCAGGCCCGGTCCCCGGTCCTCGATGCCGAAGCCGGCTAGGTCCTGCACGCCTAACTGGCGGCACAGTTCCCGTTCGCCGGATTCCTCGTCGAAGTGCCAGGGCGGTGTTGGGCGCAAGGCGGCCAGCTGGCCATCCAGGGGCAGCGCCGCGTCCTCGGGGAACAGGATTTCGACGGGACGCAGGCGCTCCAGCTCTGCTGTCAGTGCCGGGCGCGATTCGGGCTCGCTGAAGCGCAGTCGACCACCGGCGAGATCCAGCCAGGCCAGACCGAGCCTGGTTGTCGATCCAGTGGCCGGAAGGATGGCGGCCAGCAATCGATCCTGTCGGTCTTCGAGCAGCGCATCGTCCGTCACCGTGCCGGGCGTGAGAATTCGAACGACCTTTCGTTCGACCGGTCCCTTGCTGGTTTCCGGGTCGCCAACCTGCTCGCAGATCGCGATCGACTCGCCTTTCTTGATCAGGCGCGCCAGGTAGCTGTCAACCGCATGGTAGGGAACGCCAGCCATGGGAATGGGCTGGCCCGCTGACTTGCCGCGTGTCGTCAGCGTGATATCGAGCAGGGCGGCGGCGCGGCGCGCATCGTCATAGAACAGCTCGTAGAAATCGCCCATGCGAAAAAACAGAAGGATTTCCGGGTAGTCGGCTTTGATCCGCAGGTACTGCTGCATCAACGGCGTATGTTGGCTGCTCTTGTCGGCCATGAACTGAAAAAGCTGCGTTGTCCTGCGGTTGAAAGGGGCTCGGAGAGGTCGACTGCTTGCACAACAACGACCCCTAAGCGGGCATTATAGAGGGCATGAATTCTCGATATGACGATCAAAGTCTTGCCATGCTCACCGCCGCTCTGGCGACCGAACTCAAGGCTCACGGCAAGCGCATGGCCACGGCTGAATCCTGTACGGGGGGCTGGATGGCCAAGCTGTGCACAGACCTGGCGGGTAGCTCCGACTGGTTCGAGCGCGGCGTGGTGAGCTATTCGAATCCGTCCAAGCAGGAACTGCTGAGCGTGCGAGCGGCTGATCTGCTGCGCTTTGGTGCGGTCAGTGAGGAGGTTGCAGCCGCCATGGCCACGGGTCTGCAGGAATCCAGTCGAGTCGATTACGCCCTGTCCGTGTCTGGCGTGGCGGGGCCGGGAGGCGGCAGTCCCGAGAAGCCGGTCGGTACGGTCTGTTTTGGCTGGGCCCTGCCCGGTGGCGTGGTCGAGACCGAACGCCTGCTCTTTGGCGGCGATCGCGACGAGGTTCGCCGTCAGACCGTGGCCTATGCCTTCAGTGGCCTGCTGGATCGACTGGCCAGCGCTTGAGTCGCTCGTCGAGCCAGCCCTCTTCTGATCCGCCGACTCGGCGGTTGTTCTTCGCGCTCTGGCCTGATGAAACCCTGTGCTCGGAGATCATCGCGCGCAGGGCGTTGCTGGGCGAACTGGGTCCGCGTCGCATTCCCGACCACAACCTCCATCTCACGCTGGTCTTTCTGGGAAATCAGCCGCTGACGCTGCTTGATGACATCGAGGAGATTGCCGGTGAGCAAGCACCTCTGAAAGGCGATCTGGAGCTCGATCATTTCGGAGCCTTCCCCAGGGCCCATGTTGCCTGGCTGGGCGGAGCGGCACCGTTATCGCTGAACGAATGGGTGAACGCGCTGAGCGAACGACTGGCGCAGGCGGGCGTTCGGTTCCTGCATCGCGAGTTCAAGCCGCACGTCACGCTGTTTCGTCGCGTCGAGGCGCCATCGAGCTGGCCGGAGTGTTCGCCATTGCGCTGGCCGCTGGCAAATTTTTCCCTGATCGAGTCGATTCCTTCGCAGCCTTATCAGGTTTTGAGAACCTGGTCCTTATGATGAGGCGCAAGGATCTGGGAAATGCGCTCGATCAGGCCTAGGAAATCGACTCGATGATGGTTTCAGGGCTTGGCGATAACGCCCCCTGTGAGATACTCCAAACCATCCGGAATTCACTGATTTCAAGTACCAATCGAAGTAAGAGCGCCAAGTCCTGAATCGCAAATGGAATTGTTCGCACAACGGCATTGACCAAGAGGAAAGAGCAAGTGGACGAGAATCGCAAACGTGCGCTGGCGGCAGCGCTGGGGCAGATTGAAAAGCAGTACGGCAAGGGCGCCATCATGCGGATGGGCGACGATTCGGGTCGCAAGGATATTCCTGTTGTTTCAACGGGTTCCCTGTCGCTGGACCTGGCCTTGGGCATTGGCGGTCTTCCCCGCGGTCGTGTTGTCGAAATCTATGGTCCGGAGTCTTCGGGCAAGACCACATTGACGCTCCATGCGGTCGCTGAAGCGCAAAAAGCCGGCGGAACAGCGGCCTTCGTCGATGCGGAGCACGCTCTGGATCCGAGTTACGCCGAGAAGCTGGGCGTTAACGTCGA
>JBCDLQ010000376.1:0-3424 GCA_039414335.1 Pseudomonadota bacterium
AGGAAGCCGTAGCCGGGATGTATGGCTTCCGCGCCCGATTGGCGCGCGGCATCAAGAACCCGGTCAGCCAGAAGGTAAGACTCCCGTGCAGGTGCGGGGCCGAGCCGAATGGCTTCATCGGCCATCCGGATATGTCGAGCCGACGCGTCCGCATCGGAATAAACAGCCACCGTTCGAATGCCGAGTCGGCGACAGGTCTCGATGACGCGGCAGGCAATCTCGCCGCGGTTGGCAATTAGTACAGACTTAAACATCGCTTTGAATGAAACCGCAGATTAGGCAGATTTTCGCAGATTGAAATGCCTCTATTTTGAAGCGAGTGATTCTTGAATGACTTCGATGATTGAATATTGCTGGCATGGCCTATCTACTCTGAAAGCAAAGGTATTAATCTGCGCAAATCTGCGTAATCTGCGGTTCCAATAAGAAGCGTGGAGATCGGGTCCCCTCTCAGGTCCAGTCTGGTTTGCGCTTTTCCAGAAATGCGTTCAAGCCTT
The DNA here is from genome assembly GCA_039414335.1 of Pseudomonadota bacterium. Taxonomy (GTDB): domain Bacteria; phylum Pseudomonadota; class Gammaproteobacteria; order Xanthomonadales; family Wenzhouxiangellaceae; genus Wenzhouxiangella. The sequence continues at coordinate 498 of JBCDLQ010000376.1, forward strand.
CCTGGCCTTCGCTGGAAACCCTGAGCGCCGCGATCATTTCTGACGTTCTGCGGTCCAACTCCTCCGGTGCGCCCTGGAGGTCTTCAACGAGCCGGATCAGCGTCTTCACATGGCCCTGGGCTGTCTGTCCGCCGGCCAGCAGCTGCTTGAGCAGTCGTTCAACATGGCAATCCAGTGAGTCAGCCCCCACCACCTTGTTGATCAGACCGATTGCCTGGGCCGTGGCCGTGTTGAAGCGCTCCCCTGTCAACATGTAGCGGCGGGCAGCAGAGACGCCAATACGCCGAATCACAAACGGTGCGATCGTTGCCGGCGCGAGACCCAGGCGGACTTCCGTCAGGCCGAACTTGGCGTCGTGAACAGCAACAACTATGTCACAGCAGGCAATCAGGCCTACGCCGCCTCCGAAAGCAGGGCCGTTCACCCTGGCAATCGTGGGGCGGGGGAACTGATCGAGCTTTCTGAGCATGGCGGCCAGCGCCCGCGCATCAGCCCGATTGTCCGCTTCCGATCCCTGAACCATGCCGCGCATCCAGTTCAGGTCGGCACCGGCAGAGAAGGAGACGCCGGCGCCGGTCAACACCAGGACGCGGGTCCGGTCCTCGTCGACCAGACGGTCCAGCGTTTCGCTGAGTCTCGCAATCAGCTCGGCATTGAAGGCATTGTGTACCTCGGGCCGATTGATCGTGAGTGTTGTCACGCCTCGGGCGTCTTGGCGCAATGTCAATAGCTGGGTCATCGGTAACTCCGCCTTCTAGAGCGTGAACACGAAGGGCGCGAAGAGAGGCACGAAGAGCATGGAGAAAAGATGGGTTCAGATACCATAACGTTTGATGCCTTCTTTCAGTCGACGCGTGTTGAAGTTGATCAGCAGTCCGGTTCTGACTCCGCTCAGACGCATATAGGTCAGCAGCTGTGCTTCATGCACCGGCAACAGACGTTCCACGCTCTTCAATTCCAGAATCAGTATATTCTCGACCAACAGGTCAATTCGGTAACCGGCCGGCACCTCGATATTTTTGCATCTGATGGGAAGCGCGACCTCCGCTTCGACCGCGAGCTTGGAGAGCACCAGCTCATGCAACAGACACTGAGAGTAGGCGGACTCGAATAGACCGGGTCCCAGAGCTCTGTGCACCTCGATGGCGCACCCGATCACCTTTCCGGACAACTCATCAAAACGCGTGTTTTCCTTCGTGCCCTTCGTGCACTTCTCCGTGTCCTTCGTGTTGGTCATTCTGGTTGCGATTGGCTAAGGCCGATCTACATGCGAAAGACGCCGTATCCCTTGTCTTCCATCGGTGCGTTGGCCGCTGCGGCAAGGGCCAGGCCGAGAACGCGACGCGTATCGATCGGGTCGATGATGCCGTCATCCCAAAGTCGGGCCGTGGCGTAATAGGGGTCGCCCTGTGTGTCGTATTGGGCCTGGATCGGAGCCTTGAAGGTGGCCTCGTCCTCCTGTGACCACTCGTTACCTCGGACTTCGATAGCATCGCGTTTGACGGTAGCCAGGACGCTGGCCGCCTGTTCGCCGCCCATGACCGAGATTCGAGCATTCGGCCAGGTCCACAGGAAGCGTGGCTGATAGGCCCGTCCGCACATGGCGTAGTTGCCGGCACCGAAGGACCCGCCGATGATCACCGTGAACTTGGGTACGTGCGAGCAGGCCACGGCAGTGACCATCTTGGCGCCGTCCTTGGCAATGCCGGCCTGTTCATATTTCTTGCCAACCATGAAGCCGGTGATGTTCTGCAGGAACAGCAGGGGAATATTGCGCTGATTGCACAGCTGGATGAAGTGCGCGCCCTTGACGGCGGATTCGGAGAACAGGATGCCGTTGTTGGCCACGATGCCGACGGGGAAACCGTGGATATGTGCAAATCCGCAGACCAGGGTGGTGCCATAGCGTGCCTTGAATTCGGAAAACTCCGATCCGTCGACAAGCCGGGCAATGATCTCGCGGACTTCGAAGGGGTAACGCGTATCGGTAGGCAGGATGCCGTAGAGGTCATCGGCTGCATAGGCCGGTTCGACGATGTCACCCAATACCGATCGTGCGCTGGGTGGTCGATTCAAGTGGGCGACGAGCTCGCGGGCAATCGCCAGCGCGTGGGTGTCGTTTTCAGCAAAGTGATCCGCAACGCCGGACAGGCGCGTATGGGTATCCGCGCCGCCAAGTGTCTCGGCATCCACTTCCTCGCCCGTAGCCGCCTTGACCAGCGGAGGGCCGCCGAGAAAGATCGTGCCTTGCTCACGAACGATCACGGCTTCGTCGCACATGGCCGGCACGTAGGCTCCACCAGCCGTGCACGAGCCCATGACCACGGCGATCTGCGGAATGTTCAGGGCCGAGAGTCGGGCCTGGTTGTAGAAAATGCGTCCGAAGTGATCCCGATCTGGAAAGACCTCGTCCTGCAGCGGCAGGAAGGCGCCGCCCGAATCGACCAGATACAGGCAGGGCAGGTGGTTTTCCAGAGCAATTTCCTGGGCCCGCAGGTGCTTCTTGACCGTCATTGGGTAGTAGGTGCCGCCCTTGACGGTCGCATCGTTGGCAACGATCAGGCACTCGATACCCGCCACACGTCCGACCCCGGCGATGACGCCTGCTCCCGGAGCCGCATCGTCATAGAGGCCGTGGGCGGCCAGTGGCGAAATCTCCAGAAAGGGACTGCCCGGATCCAGCAGCGTATTGACTCGCTCCCTCGGCAGCAGCTTGCCACGCGCCTCATGCTTGTCGCGCGAGCGGGCAGGGCCGCCCAGAGCTGTCTGGGCCATGGCGGCGCGCAGTTGCTCTGCGAGCTGGCGATGATGGGTCTCGCGCTCGAGGAAGTCGGCGTCCTTGCGGTTGATATGGCTGTCCAGGCGAGGCATTGACGATCCCATCGAGTCCAAACCCCGCATTGTATCGTGTCGGACCAAGCGGTCGC
>JBCDLQ010000377.1:0-3418 GCA_039414335.1 Pseudomonadota bacterium
ATTGGGCGCTGAAGAAAGCGCAGCGTGGCGCGCTCATCGCCTGGATGATCGCAACGATCGCACTCGGCGCGATCTTTCTCTTCGTCCAGGGCTATGAGTATGTCCACGCTTACAAGGACTTGGGCCTGACTCTGGGATCTGGCATCTACGGTTCCACCTTCTTCATGCTGACAGGCTTCCACGGCCTGCATGTCACCGTGGGGGCGATCATGCTCGCCGTGATCACCTTTCGCTGTGCTTTCGGTCACTTCACCAAGAAGAATCATTTCGGCTTCGAGGCCGTTGCCTGGTATTGGCACTTCGTGGATGTGGTCTGGTTGGGACTGTTCATCTTCGTCTACATCGTTTGACGACACTTTGCCACCTTTGATCGAATAACGGCCGCGCAACTTGCACGGCCGTTTCCTTTTTCAGGCGACGGTTTCCGGCTTGCGCTCACGCCATACCGCCTCGTCATCCTCGCTTTCCAACAGGCCCTCAGCCTCAAGCCGCTTGAGTGCCGCGAGCAGACAGTTTTTAGTCAGACCAGTGGATTGCAGTAGACTTGCGATCCCAAGGCGTCAGGCCAGCCTGACGCGTCCCAGCACAATATGACATAAAGCCTCGTCGGCATCTTCGGCTGGATCCGGCCTGAGGCCCTGGGAGATGAACGGCGCAACTGTCGCTTTGGGCCAAACAGCCGTGAATTGGCCCAGGCGCTCCATGGCCACCCAGAGCACGTTCCCATTGTCCAGCTTCACACTCGCAACTCGACACGCTCTCAGCAATTGCGTAAACGCGGACCCTGCCTGGTGTTGCTCTCCTTCCTTTGAAGTCAGGAATCCATAGCGCAACAGGGCCTGCATCAACCCATCGCCGCTTCTGAATTCCTCTCCAGCCTGCGACAAAGTGGCCTGAGCGCCGCGAGAAAGACCACGCTGCTCGAAGGTCCGTGTGCGCCGCTCTTCAGCAGCTGCCGGATCAAGAAAACTGTTTCTTGGTGCATGAATCATGGCTTCGGCAAGCGCTGAGGGCTGATCCCTGTCGACGCAGTGAACGCGAACCTCGCCCCGCTCGATCTGCTCGACAAGGTTCACCAATCCGGGCAGGTCCATGTGGTCATCCAGGCAGTCACGCAGAGCCTGATCCACCAATGGGTGGTCGGGTACCTCTCGATGGCCTGAGAGATTCTCCAGGCAGGCCAGCTGGTCAGGAAAGACTCGGGCAATGAAGTTCTCGGTCTGATTGCGTTGGATCTGTGCCGGCACCTTGCCCTTCAGATCCCTCCTCGCCACAGCCAGCGCATTGTTGGCGCACCAGCGCAAGCGGGTCTGGAAGATTGGCGTATCCAGCATGGCCTGAGTGAGCACATCGTTGATCTGCGCGGACTTCAACCAGCCGATGACCTCCTCGAGCTTGAAGCTGTGAACCGCTCCCAGAGAGATCAGAACGCCGTTATCCGTAGCCGCTGCCTGCAGCTCGAAATTGAAGTTGCGACAGAAGCGCTTGCGCAGCGCCAGCCCCCAGGCTCGATTGAGCCGCGCGCCGAAGAGGCTGTGGATGACCAGATGCTGATCACCACCGGGGTCATAAAAGCGCTCGAACACCACGCAGTTTGCCGAAGGCAAGGCGCCAAGCTGATCCCTGGATGACTGGAGCCATTCACGCAGGGAAGCATGGCGAGCCCGGTTCGCAACACAGATGGCCTGGACGTGCCGGGTCAATCCGGCAGATCGACCCGCACCGTCCCCAAACCAAAAGGGCAGATTCGGCGCCTCATCCTCGCAAGCTTCGACCTCCACCTGCCCGGTTCGGACCCGATGGATTCGCCAGGACTGTCCACCGAGGCTCATGACCTGCCCGGGCGCGGATTCGAAGGCAAACTCCTCGTCAAGGCGCCCGAGCAATCGGCCCTTTTCATTGACCACGTCGTACTCGAACCACTCGGGAATGGTCCCGGCGTTGACCAGACTGAGCTTGTCGGCTCTGGGCGCTGCCTGCAGCCGATCCTGACCGACGCGCAGCAACGGGCCCTTCGCCGTTTCCCGGCCGGGCACATAGCCCTCGTGAAGCATGTCGACAACGCGTTCGAAGGCGTCGCGATCCAGGGTCGAAAAGGCCTGAGCTCGCGTAACGATGTCGAAGAGCCGGTCCGTGGAGTCGATGCCGGTCGAGACCATGGCGATCAGGTGCTGGGTCAGCACGTCCAGGTCCGTTTGGCGAGAACCGACCTGGTCCATGTCGTCCTGCTGCACAGCTTGCCTGACCGCTTCAAAATCCAGCAGGTCGGTCAAGCCCAGCGGAAAACAGTACAGCTCTCCGACCTCGCCCGGCCGATGGCGGGCTCGACCCGCTCGCTGCAGAAAGGCGTTGATGGATTGACACATGCCAATCTGGCAGACCCGATCCAATGGACCCACATCGATGCCGAGTTCCAGGGAGGAGGTGCAGACTATTACTTGAATCCGTCCTGCCTTCAGGCCCTGCTCCACGGCCCGGCGACGCTCGATCCCCAGGCTGCCGTGATGAGAGGCCACGACCTCGTCGCCCAATTGCTCGGCGAGTTGGTGACCCAAGCGCTCGACCATCGCGCGCGTGTTGCAGAAAACGAGCATCGTGCCGGAACGTTCAGCCAGCGCCAGCAAGCGCTCATTGATGAATTCCCAGTGCATCGGACCGGCCAGGTGACCGACTGGCCAGGGCGGACATTCAAGATGAATGCGAGGCTGCCCTGGCTCGCCGGAATCCACGATGGTCACCTCACGATCGCGACCACACAAAAAATCACCGACACGTTCCAGGGGGCGCGCTGTTGCCGAGAGCCCGATGCGCTGGAGGCGGCCACCCACGAGCGCGTCCAGTCTTTCGACCGACAGCGCCAGATGACTGCCTCGTTTGTCCTCGGTCACCGCATGGACCTCATCGATCACGATCGTCTCGACGCCCGAGAGCATCTGACGACCACCATCGCTGCCCAGCAGCACGAACAGCGACTCCGGCGTCGTCAGGAGTACTTCCGGCGGCTGACGTCGCTGACGTGCGCGCTCGGACGGTGAGGTATCGCCTGTACGAACGGCAATTCGGAGGGCCTCAGGACGAAGGGATCGCAGTGAATCGTGATCCAGCAACTCAAGCATGCCGCTGGCCATATCCCGCGATAGCGCGCGCAGGGGTGACAGATAGAGCATGCTCACGCTGCGAGCGCGAGAGGGTCGCGTCAACAGGCGATCGATCAAGGGAACCCAGACCGCCAGACTCTTGCCGGCACCGGTCGGTGCGCTGATCAGAACATGGTCACCGCGGGCAACCGCTGGCCAGGCCTCTGACTGGATTCGCGTCGGTGTCCCAAGCCGCTCAGCGAACCACCGTTGCGTACCTTTGCTGAATCCGGAAAGCGACATGTCGCCATTATGCCGGAGCACTCGAGGTCCGTCAGCCG
>JBCDLQ010000378.1:0-3410 GCA_039414335.1 Pseudomonadota bacterium
AGCCCGGTCCAATCCATCATGACGACAACAATCACGACACAGCTGCGCGCCGACTTTGACCAACGCGAAGTGGTTCGCCCCGAGGACTATCGCTGGACCCCATCGCCGATGCCAGGCGTGGATCGAATGATGCTGGATCGCATCGGTGACGAGGTCGCCCGTGCCACGTCCATCGTTCGCTATGCGCCCAACAGCGAGTTTTCCGCCCATCAACATGGAGGGGGCGAGGAATTCCTTGTCCTGGACGGCGTTTTCTCCGATGAACACGGCGACTATCCAGCCGGTTATTACATCAGAAACCCCATCGGCACCGGCCACACGCCCAGCATCGGCCATGAAGGCGCAACGATTCTGGTCAAGCTGCATCAGTTCAGCCCCGAGGATCAGACATCCGTCGTCGTGGATACTCGCTCCGCGCAATGGCTTCCCGGACTGGTCGAGGGCTTGTCTGTATTGCCGCTGCACCAGTTCGGGACCGAAAGCGTAGCGATGGTTCGGTGGGCACCCAATACACACTTCAATCCGCATCGTCATTGGGGTGGAGAAGAAATCTATGTGATCGAGGGTACCTTCCACGACGAAGGCGGCAGCTACGCGGCCGGAAGCTGGCTACGCAGTCCGCACGGCAGCCAGCACACGCCCTACACGGAATCCGACGGTGCACTAATTTATGTCAAGACCGGTCACCTTTCAGCGCTCTGAGCCAAGCACCTTTCAGGGTGTTGATCGAGCAAATGGCACCCTCTCCCCCTTCATCGCAAATCAGGTCTGAAAACATGTCACGAATCCACTGTAGTCTCATCACTACCCTCTTCGCCTCGCTACTGAGCTCCGTAGCGGTTGCCCAAACCACCCTCACGCTGCAGGCTGATCGAGACAACACGCTCTATGAGTCTTCGAGCGGTTCGGTCAGCAATGGGCAGGGCCCATGGCTTTACTTCGGCCTGACCAGCGCCAACATCCGACGAGCGCTGGTGAGATTCGATACGGCGAGCATTCCCGCTGGATCGACCATTCTGAGCGCTGAGCTCAACATTCAGGTCGATCGCCAGAATGGCGGGGCAACGCCCATCACGGCTTCCACGCATCGGATGCTGGCCGATTGGGGTGAAGGCGCTTCGAACGCCGGATCACCGGGCGGTAATGGGGCTGGGGCTCAAACGGGGGATGCCACCTGGGTCCATACTTTTTTCGAAGACCAGACCTGGGCCAGTTTAGGCGGTGACTTTGAATCGTCGGCTTCGGCCAGTACGAATATCAACGGCTTGGGTGAATTCAGTTTCAATAGCGCCGGCCTTGTTGCAGACCTGCAGGCTTGGGTCAACAGCCCTGAACAGAATTTCGGCTGGATGATTCGCGGGGCAGAAACCACAACACGGAGCGCACGCCGGATGGGCAGCCGTGAAAACAGCACCCTGGCTCCGACGCTGGAAGTCACTTTCCAAGCACCCGATGTGCCCGACTTTTCCGGGCTTGGAACTGCCGTCCAGGGCAGCTGGTTCAATCCGGATCGCGGCGGCGAAGGCTTCGTCTTCGACTTTTTCACTCGTGGTGAAGCTCCCAATAACCTGGGCCTGGTGGTCTACTTCTATACCTACGATCTGAACGATCGACCGCTCTATCTCGTCGGCTCGATCGAAGGCCTGACGCCGGGTAGCACGAATCCCATCGTGGTCGAAGTCATCCAGACCCAGGGCACCAGCTTCGGCCCCAACTTCAACGCCGACAACGTCGCCGTCATTCCCTGGGGTGATCTGGAGATCGAGTTCTTCAACTGCGAATCCGCTGAAGTGCGCTGGTTCCCGATTGCCATGGGCTTTGGTGAGGGCAGCACGATAATCGAGCGCCTGGTGCCGCTGAGCGAAGACGTTAGCTGTCAGTGAGTGACCCTTTGAAACATTGAGACTAAAAAAGCCCGGCAGATGCCGGGCCTTTCACTGTGTAGTTCATTCTGAGAGCTTCAGCTTAGGGTTTTACGCAGGCGCTCAATGGCAGCGATCTGGGCCATGGCCTGGGCCAACTGCGCCTGAGCCTGGGCGACTTCCATGCCAGCGGTGCGATCGGCGATCGCGCGCTCGGCCTCTTCCTTGGCCTTGAGGGCCGCGGCTTCGTCCAGGTCACCGGCGCGAGCGGCCGTATCGGACAGCACGGTCACCACGTGCGGCTGGACTTCCAGCATGCCGCCTGAGACGTAGTAGAACTCTTCGTCGCCGTCCGGCTTCATCACACGAACCTGGCCGGGACGAATGCGCGTCAGCAGCGGGGCGTGGCGCGGGGTAATACCCAGCTCGCCTTCCTCACCACTGACCACAACCATGGTCGCCTCACCGGAGAAAATCTCCGATTCCGCACTCACGATGTCGCAATGAATAGTCGATGCCATCTCAAAATAACTCCGTTAAAACTCGATCTAAGCCGTTATTGCTGAGGACGTGATTCGTGGCCGCTGGCAAGGCTTGAGCAAGGTCTGAGCGCGGAGCGTACACCAGTACGTGAGCACTCAGGCCGCCGCGAAAACGCCGCCAGCGGTTACGAAGCGCGTCCTCAGGCTGCTTTCTCGAGCATTTTCTCGCCTTTTTCGACCGCCTGATCGATGGTTCCGACCATGTAGAAGGCCTGCTCCGGCAGGTGATCGTACTCACCGTCCACAATGCCCTTGAAGCCACGGATCGTTTCTTTCAGCGGCACGTAGACACCCGGTGAGCCGGTGAAGACCTCGGCCACGAAGAAGGGCTGGGAGAAGAAGCGCTCGACCTTACGTGCACGGGCAACGGTCTGCTTGTCTTCTTCGCTGAGCTCGTCCATACCCAGAATGGCGATGATGTCCTTGAGCTCTTTGTAGCGCTGCAGGGTGCCCTGCACCTTGCGAGCCACTTCGTAGTGCTCTAGGCCAACGACCAGCGGGTCGAGCTGACGAGACGTTGAATCCAGCGGATCAACGGCGGGGTAGATACCCAGCTCGGCGATGTTACGTGACAGTACGACGGTTGCATCAAGGTGAGCAAAGGTCGTGGCCGGTGACGGGTCAGTCAAGTCATCGGCGGGAACGTAGACGGCCTGGATCGAGGTGATGGATCCGGTCTTGGTGGAGGTAATGCGCTCCTGAAGCACACCCATTTCCTCGGCCAGGGTCGGCTGATAGCCCACCGCTGAAGGCATGCGGCCCAGCAGGGCGGAGACCTCGGTTCCGGCCAGCGTGTAACGGTAGATGTTGTCGATGAACATCAGGACGTCACGGCCCTCGTCGCGGAAGTACTCGGCCATGGTCAGACCGGTCAGAGCAACACGCAGACGGTTACCCGGCGGCTCGTTCATCTGACCGTAAACCAGGGCCACCTTGTCGAGGACGTTGGAGTCCTTCATCTCGTGGTAGAAGTCGTTCCCTTCACGGGTACGCTCACCCACGCCGG
>JBCDLQ010000379.1:0-3406 GCA_039414335.1 Pseudomonadota bacterium
AGCGCGGTCACTGCAGCCATCAAAGCCACGCCAAAAATGACCAACAAACCCAGCCGTGTAGTACCGACCAGGTAAGCAAAGCTAGCGGCGTAGATGAAATACACGCTGGCTCCGGAGTTGAAGCCACTCCAGAGCGCACCCAAGGAGGCAATCCCAATCACGTGCAGCAGAGCGATTAGACCACGGCGACGAAATCCGCTGAAGTACAGCGTCAGAAAAGTCGCAACCGTCAGCAGACTCAGGAATTGTTCAAGCCCGCCTACGGGCCGGAAGAACCACTCGATAAAAAAGAACATCAGATAGACCAGCCACAGGTACGGCAGCCAGCCCTGTTCCGTCCTCGGCGGAATCAGCCAGTGATGAAATTTCAGGATCGGACTAGTACTCATTGCAGTCGCGCATCCCGAATCGAGAATGCGACATCGGCATCACCGCCGACGGCGTAAAAGCCGATGGCCCGCAGTCGAGAGGGATCCAGGCCGCTGAATTCACCCAGATCAATCACGGTCCCCATTCCGACAGCGATCTCGGTCTGAATCGGTGGCGCCATCATGTTTTCACCGCTGAACAGCATCAGTTGGTAGGTCCCCTGATCTGCCTCGAGAGTGAACGATAACGTCCGAGCATCAGTGACGTTGACCGCCGCCATCATGGTCGCCCCAGGATTCCACATCGCGCCAGCATAGGGGAAAGCGAAGCCAGGGTTGAGCTGACCGCTGACACGTATCTCGTTCTCGGCATCGTCCATCTCGACCTCAGCAAGCGACTGCCCGCCCATGAAGTTGTCTGAAGATGGCATCCATTGACCGCTGCCATGCAGGTCCATGGGCATGGCCAGAGAATCACTCTCGGTACCGGCGACGGACGCTGATTCCGTCTCGAGGCTCACTGGACTGCCGTTTTTCCAGACTGCGCGCAGCTGCCGAATATCGTCGATATCCGCCAGGGGATTTCCAGCAACCCAGACCACGTCAGCACGACAACCGGCCTGAAGACAGCCACGGCCTTCCAGACCGAAGCGATCAGCCGGTATCGATGTGGCCGAGCGCAGCGCCTCGATCGGCGTCAGGCCGGCGTCGTTGAGCAGCTTCAGCTCATGCAGCAAGCTGGCACCGTGAGCGGTCGCCGGATTTGGAGCATCGCTACCGGCCAGAAGCGTCACGCCCGCATCGTGCAATGCCCCCACGATGGCAGGCACCTGCGGCCATCGAGCGGCACGAAGCGAACTGCCTGGAAACTGCTGCTCGACGGTCTGGCGTTGCTCGAGACTCAAGCGTTCGGCCATCGTGGCCTCTTCTTCGATCCAACCTCGCCCTGATTGACCATGGGAGCCCGCCAAGACCGTCGTCGTCGGAACGATAAATATCCCTTCTTCGGCCATCTGACGCGCTAGCGCTGCGTCGAGTGGCTCGTCGACGAAGACGTGCACCAGCCCGTCGACGCCCGCTTCAACAGCCATGCGCGCTTCAGCCTGTGTGGACACGTGGGCCACTGCGAGCACTCCGCGTGCATGGGCTGCTACCACCAGGGCATCGACGATCGATTGATTCAGGGTTGGCAGTTCACCAGACCAGGCCGCGCCGCTCTCGATCACGATCTTGATGTAGTCCGACCCTTCAGCCAGCCGTTCTTCGACCCAGGCGTCGACCTCCCTGGCGTCCGCCAGCGTCGGGACCGCGATGCCGTACTGCGTGCCGTGGCCTCCCTCTGCGGTCGCCAGATAACCGGCCGAAAACAGATCAGCGGCCGTCGTGGCCTCTAATGCGTCCCGCTCAGCGCGGGTCTGATCGAAATCGAAGGGTGGGCGAAACATGTCGAGCATCGTCGTGACGCCGTAACGCAGGGCGTCCGAGCGCGCCGAGTTGAACGCATGGACGTGCGCATCGATCAAGCCGGGCAGGAGAGTCTGCCCTTCAATATCGAGCGTCTCGTAGCCAGAGGGCACATCGCCTTCGGTCAACAAGTCTTGGATGAGGCCATCGCGAATCAACAGGGTGGCGCCCTCATGGACTGTTTCGCCGTCGAAGATCCTGGCATTGATCAAGGCCAGCCCATCGACTGGGGCGTCCGACCCGGTCGCAGCAACAGCGGTCTCGGTGGGCTCGGGCAGCATCAGCACGGCAATGACCAGCGCTACGATGACCGTGATCAGACCCAGAGTTGCGGCAGTTGGCTTCATCCTTACAGCTCCATTGAATTGGATAGGCGTTGATCAATAGCGGCGAGGCGTGGCGGGCCTGCACTCACTTCGGCTGCGCCATCATGCGGCGCCATCCCCAGGCCACGAGCAGGGCAAACAAGCCCGCAAAGGCCAGCAGCGCCAGGACGTGCCGCAAGGGCTCCGTCTCCTGCACGCCCGTCACGTGCAGGGCCAGTGCAGCCAGATGATAAGGCGGCAGCCAGGGTGCGATCGCCTGCAACCAGCTCGGGAACTGCGACAGGGGAATCCACAGGCCGGACAGAAATCCCATCGGAAGATAAATCAGATTGATGACCGCGGGCGCCGCGTTGGGCGACAGCATCAGCCCCATGGCCAGACCCAGCAAGCAGAAGGGCAGCGTGCCTAACATCAGTACCGCCAGCAGACCCAGCCACTGGGACTGCATCATGCGCACCTCACCGAAGGCTGCTGCCATCACGCTCAGACACACCACGATGATTGCGCCGAACAACGCCGCACCGAACCATTTACCAATCACCACACCCATCAGCGGCGCCGGCGTGGCACGGATCAAAGTGAAATAGCCCTGCGCTCGCTCCGTCGCCACACTGACCCCAAAGGCAAACAGTGCCGCACCGAGGACGCCGAAGGTCGAATAGGTTGCCAGCAGATAGTCCGCAAGACCTGGAATCATCAGCACGCCGAAGAAGGCGTAGAACATGATCGGAAACAGCAGAGTCGGCAAGGTATAGGCCGGCATTCGAACCAAGCCCAGCCATTGGCAATACATGAATTGCCAGTAGCTCTTCAACCGTCTTCCTGTGGTCATGTTGCTGGTCGTCATGGTGGCAGTGTTCATGCGGCGGCCTCCTGCGGTTTGATGTCGGCGGTCAGATTAAGGAAAGCGGTTTCAAGATCAGCGCCCCGCACATCGAGATCGCGCAAGGCACCATCGGTTTGCAGCCAGGCGCGCAGCGTTCCCGGTGCATCTGCGGTCAACACGGCCCAGCGTCGATCTCGCTTCTCAACCCGCTGTACTCCGGGGAGGCTGCGAATCCGAGCCTCGTCCAGGCCTGATTCAGCCAGAATCTGGGCGCTGGGCATACGCGCCTTGATGGAATCGGTGGTGCCGTTGGCCAGCACCTGTCCATGATTGAGCACGATGACCTGGTCGGCCAGTATCTCGGCCTCGTCCAGATAGTGCGTGCAAAGGAGAATGGACAATCCCTGCTCGCGGCGGCGCTC
>JBCDLQ010000380.1:0-3402 GCA_039414335.1 Pseudomonadota bacterium
AAGCGGACCTGAAGCGCCGTCGCGGCGACCAGGCCGGACCCCATCGTCTGAAATACAAGAAACTGAAGTCCTGAACCGCCCCGGAGCCGGCGTGGAACCGAATGGTACTTGCCGGCTCTAAGGTTCAGATTCATCAACTCAATGAAACGGGAGTACCCCATGTCACGTCAGACCCTGTTGGCCCTGTCCCTGTGCGCATTTGCCCTGACAGCCTGCCAATCGAACGAGCCGGAGCCGATCAACGACGAGCCGCCGGTCGCAGTACCAGAAGCGCCCAGCCGCGCGTCCACCTCCGACACGATCGACCTGGCGACCGAGTCACGTCGCGAGATCGAGACGACTTCAGGCCGTCCTGCACGGACCGTTGATCCTTCGGCCGAAATTCCCCGTCTGGAAGGCAATCTGACCGAGTCGGGTTATGGCCTGACCATGATCATCGACGGCTCCAGCCCGCAGGCCTTCGCCGACAGCCTGGAAATGATCGCGTCCGATACTTCACCGGAGCAGTTCCGCCAGCTGGACTCAGCCATCCGTTTCCTGCAGGCCTACTCTCTGGGCGTGGACTCTCTTGGGGAGTTCTATCAATCGCTCGACGGACAGACGCCGGAAGAAATCATCGCGCGCGTCCAGCAGCGCGACGGTCGCCAGCGCTGATCCTTCAGACTCGAGCCGTCGCTCGCTCGGCGGCTCGAGGCGAATCCATCGGACCCCGTCAGGGCCTGAAACCGCGCGGCTGCCAGGCCAGCTGTTCTCGAGCCGCCTGATCATCCACGATCAAATCCAGTCTCTGACGCTCCAGCATTACGGCTTTGACGTCCTCCAGCTTGCCCATGGCATGGGCCAGCACCAGTGCTGACTTCATCAAGTACAAAGGCAGCCGCAGCAGTCGTGGCGTCTGGCCTCGTGCGCTGGCGATGCGCCTGAGCATGGACGGGTAGTCCAGCGTTTCTCCGCCGCCCAGTAGCCACTTGCCGGCACTGCGCTCGCCGGTCATCACGCAGTCCAGAATCAAGCGCGCCAGGTCATCTGCATGGACGGGGTGACGGCGGCCCTGGCCACAGTAAGGCAGCCAGCGCAGTCGATCGGCCAATCCACCGATCCGATCCACATTGCGATTATTCTCGCCACCGTAGATCAGCGTGGGCTTGAGCAGCGTCAGCGTCACGCCGCGGTCGGCACAGCGGGCTTCGAGCTCGCTCTCCTGCGCCATCAGCCGCTGTATCAGAGCCTGCTCTTGTGCGTCATCGGATCGCGCCTTGAACTCGGTGCTCGCCGAACTCATCGCGATCACACGACCGATTCGTGGAGAAGCCTCCAGCTGCTGGATTGCATGGATCAGCGGCCCCGTACTCACCAGCACGCTGGCTTCCATGGACACGGGCGAAACGTCCAGATCCTGCTGCACCCAGATCACATGTGATTGTGATTCTGAGGGCGCCTGCCGGGAGACGGCCAGAACACTGACGCCCTGCCCCGCCAGGCGCTGGATCAATGCCTGGCCGCAGGCACTGCTGGCGCCCAGGAGCAGGATGGGCGCACCCATGGTGGCAGACACGAGCCCCTACCTCCGAAGCAGCGCCAGCGGCGCGATCAGCAGGAAATGTAGGGCAATGGCTGCTGCCCACAAGGGGCGCGACCACCAGGGCCACTGAGATCGACAGTGCTTCACGAGATAGCGCCACAGGCCCCGATGCTTGTCCAGTTCGACCTGAACCGGCCGATGCTGTGAGGACACACCGCCCGCATGAGAAATCGCCACATCGGGGACTAATCGGATCGCGTGGCTGGCTTCACCGATCCTGGCCATCAGGTCCAGATCCTCAAAGTGCATCGGGAAGCCGACGTCGAAGCCGTCCAGCGAATTGAAGACAGAGGTACGGATGAGCATGCAAGCACCGGACACAGCCTCGACCTCGCACGCTGATCGCGGCGGCGGCAAGTGGGTGAGATCGACACCGCTACCAAAGTGGAACTTCAGCACTTCATTTCTCAGGCGACCGGGGCTGGGCAACTGTCGCCGACTGCCCCGTTGTTCATCACCGCTCATGTCGAAGATCCGACCGGACACGAGCGCTGTATCGGGCCAGGCATCCATTTCCTGTATCAGCCGCTCCAGACTCTTGGCCACGAGCAGGCAGTCCGGGTTGAGGATCAGAATGAACTCGTGCTCGACCTCGCTGGCCAGACGATTCACGCCCGGCCCGAAGCCCAGGTTTTCTTCAGAGCGGATGATCTGGACGCCCGGCATGTCCGGCAGGTCGTCGACACTGCCGTCCACAGACGCGTTATCGAGGATTCGAATGTCCGGCAGGCGGGCACCGGTGCCCTTCAGGGCTCGAAGGCAACGGCCAAGCCACTGGCCCGAGTTGTAGTTGACGATCAGTACGCAGACCCGCTCCAGCGCCGGCGCGGTGGGGCCCTGCGCTGGTGAAGGAAAGGATTCGGACTGGGCCGTCAACCGGC
Source organism: Pseudomonadota bacterium (assembly GCA_039414335.1). GTDB lineage: Bacteria > Pseudomonadota > Gammaproteobacteria > Xanthomonadales > Wenzhouxiangellaceae > Wenzhouxiangella. Next base: position 2,464 of record JBCDLQ010000380.1, read on the forward strand.
CTGCTCCAGGCGCGCCTTTAGTTCAGCAATCTCCGCATCGCGCTCGGCCAGCAGATGGCCAGCCCTGATGTGCTTGCGAATCTCGTCGTTGTAGTGCTCGTAGACCGACTCGTCCCGATCGCCATAGAGTGATACGGCCGACAGGACGGGCAGCTGTTCTTCTGAAGCCGCGGCAACAGCGATGAAGTACAGCGGTGGCAGGGCGGGCTGGGCCCCATGTTCGACTTTTCCGCCGTGATCCGTATGGAATATTGCCCCACCGCCCTGATCCAGCGACCACAGGGCAGAGACGAACATCAGCTTCTGGCCAAACAGGCGGAAGGCCGGGAAATGACGCCCCAGCAAGGCCTCGAATTCGTCCCGATACAGCTCGCGAACGTGGAAGGGATTGTCGTAGCCCGTGTCATCACTGTAGGTCCTGCGATCCGGTGAAGACACGAGGAGGAAGCCATCGGGGCGCAGCACGCGCCGGAACTCGGCAAACATGTCGTCCTGGGCTTCAAGGTGCTCCAGGGTCTCGAAGGAAACGACCACATCGACGGAATCATCGGCAAGTGGCAATTGGGTGACATCAGCCTGGTGAAACTCGAGATTACTGGCCGTGTAGCGACCTTTGGCGTGTTTCACTGCCTCGGCACTCAGGTCGACGCCAATCACATGCTCGGCTCCGGCACTTAGCAATTGACTCCCGTAGCCCTCACCGCAGGCCGCATCCAGAACGCGCTTGCCCTGGACATGAGCGCTCGCCCAGGCATAGCGGTGCCAGTGCTCGTAGGCCATTTCACGGACGCATTCCGGCGTGAATCGCTCGCCGGTGAACTCCAGCGCTGAAGACTCGCTCATCTGTGGACTCGATCGGTTCTGGGTGGACGATTTTAACAAACAGGCTGAAGGATCAAGGCCGACCGCTCAGGGACCGGTAGCGCTCGACGATCTCCC
>JBCDLQ010000381.1:0-3389 GCA_039414335.1 Pseudomonadota bacterium
AAGATCGCCGCTCTTGCCACCCTGATTGGAACCGTGCTGTTCGGCATTGAGATCATCCGTACTTCGATCTATCCAAGCTGGACTGGCGTCCTGCTGATCCTGTGCCCTGTGGTTTTCGCCGTCGCCATGAGTCGCGGCCTGAGCCCATTGCTGGTTATTGCTGTCAATCTGCTCCAGTCCCTGGCATGGCTGACCCTTGGGGTCCTCGCGTTGCGAGGGGCAGACAGATATTCCGCGATTGATTGAATAGCGGGACTCCCGGGGGGCTCAAAGGTCCGGAAGTGATTGAAGCACCGCCCGGAAACCTCGGTCGAACGCCTTGGCGGCGCGGCGCGTCACGAACCAGCCAATGAGCGGAATCCTTAGCTTGAAGGTCGAGCGCCATCGGACCTCAGTGCCCTCTGGGGTCTCGGTCAATTCAATCTCACCGCCATCGTGCACGACAGAAAATGGCTTAGAGGCGACGATGCGATAGGCGAGGCGTTTAGAGGGCTCGTAGCCCGTAATCTCCTCATCGAGAACCAGATCACCCAGAGAGATTCGGCGCAAGGCACCCAGCCCATTGGGTGCCGGTTCGCCTTCATTCAGCAGTTCTGATGCGGTGATGCCCGGGAATCGATCGTAGTTCGCGTGGTCGGCCAGCAAGGCAAACACCTTCTCGGGCGGCAGTTCGATGGTTTCGGTGATATCAATCGTTTGCATGGAACGTGGCCCAAGAGGCTTACCGGGGAAGGTCGAAGTCTATCGCAGTTGATCGCTGATCAATGACGAGCTCTGCAACAAAGAATGGCTTGGCCCCGGAGTCAGGCGCTGGTGGGCGATCTGCTGAGCTTGATTCTGCCAGACGAATCAAGGATCTGGGCTCAAGATGTCAGCAAAGCAAAAGCCCTCACGTTCGACGCGTTCACCGACACGGCAGTCGATGGTTCTGGAAAAACAGGGCGCCGCGTAGACAAACGTATGAAATTCACCATTTTCGCCGCAGGGATCGGTGAGGCTGGGTAACTCCCTCAGAAAGGCATTATCAAAAACTCTCCCGGCGAAGTTCGCTTCGAGTTTCTTCAGATCAACGCAACTCAATCTGGCGCGCAGCCCACCGGCGACCATCTCGCGGGCCAATTCATGGGTGTCTCGACCCCAGAGGGGATAGTGTCCTTTCAGCCCGACGGCCTTCAGCTGCTTTTCGCGGTAGTTGCGAATGTCTTCGAGAAACAGATCGCCAAAGACGATCACTTCGACACCGTCACTGATCGCATCATGGAGCGCATCGGAGAATCGCTGTTCATAGTCGGCGTTAGAGCAGGGCCAGGGAAGGTGTACCTCTCTCAGTGGAAGGTCACAGCACAGGGCCTGCTCCTGCAGCAAATCACGCCGCACACCATGCATGGCGACGCGATTAAAGGTTTCGGTCACCGTTGTCAGCAGGCCTACGACCTCCAGATCGCCAGTGGTCTGAACCTGATGCAATGACCAGGCGCTGTCCTTGCCGCTGCTCCAAGAGACCAATGCTTTGGGCTTTGAGCTCATACGGGTGTTGGTGAGTACATTTTCTGGAAGGAGTCTCGATGAAGGATTCCGAAGTCCTCAAAGACCTCCGGGTGGATGCAGGCAGCGAGTATCTCCAGGGACTCGACCAGACGAGGTCCTGATCGATTGAAGTAGGCGTTGCCGTCAGCGACAAAGATCGATGTATCGATACTCACGGCAGCGGCAATCTGCTGGATCAGATCCGATTCCTGCAAACTTCTCGCGACGGAAAATCCGCAAGGCTTCAACACGACGATGTCCGGCTGGAGTGCTGCCAGCTCACTCAAATTGACCGTAGGCGCCGGCGCACCGGCTGTGGCACCGACGGCCTGGCCACCGGCCAGTTCGATCAGCTCGGGCATCCAGGTGCCGCCGAGCATAAGCGGATCGAGCCATTCAATGGTGACGACGCGGGGGCGTTCGTAGGCCCGCTTGGCTCTCGCTGCGATGCGATCGATTCGATCTCGAAGCTCTGAGACGACCTCACTTCCTCGCGCTTCACAGTCCATTGCGCGGGCAATCAGTTCGATGTCATGCAGCACGTGGACCAGCCGCGTTGGAGCAATCGTCACGATGTCGACGTCTTCCCGCTGGGCCATGCGCGCGACGGCGGAGCGAACGTCGTCCAGGGATACGGCACAGACTTCGCAAAGATCTTGAGTGATGACGAGATTCGGCGATGCTATGCGCAGGGCATCGACGTCGACGGCATAGAGACTGAGTGCGTCTTCCAAGTGCTGGCGAACGTCTCGGTCAATGGCGAGGCTGTCGCCTGAATCCTGCAGTCGTGAGCGGGTCAGTACGGGTTTGTCACGAACGGCCTTTGGGTAGTCGCACTCGTGGGAGATGCCAACCAGTCGGTCGGCGCAATCAAGCAATGCGACGATCTCCGTTGCCGAAGGCAGAAGTGAGGCAACTCGCTGTTCTTTGATCCGTTTGGTGCTCAAGACAATCCTTCTCTGGAATGGCGCTAGTGAAATTGACCAGTGAAAATGACGACAGCCATTCTCTTTCTGTCATCTTCTATCATGGTTGTCGGACCGGTACCGACCATCATGAAAAATCCATGCCTGCCTCCCTAATTCGCTACGTGGAACCCGTCTTTCGTCCACCCAGCGAGGCGAGGTCGCTGATCTTGCCGGTTACGGACGGCTGCTCATGGAATCAGTGCACCTTCTGTGAGATGTACACGGCGCCGCAGAAGAAATTCAAGGCGCGTTCGGAAGCCGAAGTATTGGAGATGATCCGTCGCTGCGGAGAGACCCTCGGAAATCAGGTCCGGCGAGTCTTTCTGGCCGATGGCGATGCGATGGTGCTGCCGACCCACCGCCTGCTGCGGATTCTCGAGGCGATTCGGGAGAACATGCCGACGGTGGAGCGCGTGTCCAGCTACTGTCTGGCCAGCAATCTCAGGCGAAAGTCCGTCGATGATCTGATTGCCCTGCGCGAGGCGGGTTTGCAGATGGCCTATCTCGGGGCCGAGTCCGGTGACGACACGGTGCTGGAGAAGGTCAACAAGCGCGAGACGCTGGCTTCCACGATCGAGGCACTGAACAAGATGGGCGAAGCGGGTATCACGCGCTCAGTGATGCTGCTCAACGGCCTGGGCGGTCAGGTCTACAGCGATCAGCACGCCGACCATTCGGCAGAGCTGGCCAACGCCACCCAGCCCGAGTATCTGGCGACATTGGTCGTCAGCTTTCCTCAGGGAGAAGCGCGCTTCCGGGAAGGCTTTCCCGACTATGAACCGCTGGATCAGATGGGCCTGTTTCAGGAGATGCGGCGTTTTATTGGCCGCCTGGAATTGAGCAACACCGTGTTCCGTTCCGATCACGCGTCCAACTGGCTGGCCCTCAAGGGCG
>JBCDLQ010000382.1:0-3377 GCA_039414335.1 Pseudomonadota bacterium
CGGAGAAGGTCGTGGCGGAGCTGTCCGATTATCTGCAGCGCAACCTGGCTGCCATGGTCTGGCTGACGCGGATCAAGGATGGTGACGACTACACGGCGAAGCACTCGATCAATTCGGCAATACTGGCGATGGGTCTGGCTCATGCTCTGGAATGGCCGCAGGAACAGGTCGGAATGGTCGGTCTCGCGGCCCTGCTGCATGACGTCGGCAATGTGGCTGTCGAGCGATCCATCCTCGAGAAGCCGGCGCCATTGAACGAGGCCGAGTTTGAACAGGTCCAGAATCATCCGCACGTGGGCTATGCTTTGCTGAACGAAGAGCCCGGCGTCCCTGAAGCGGTGGCAAAAGTGGCTCTGAATCATCACGAACGACTGGACGGTAGTGGCTATCCACAGGGACTTGAAGGCGAGGGAATTGATCCGATTTCGCGCCTCGTGGCGATTGTGGATGTCTACGACGCACTGACCTCTGACCGTCCCTACCGGCCTGCTCGGTCCCATCACGATGCACTGGGCAGTCTGTGGCGAGGACGCGGTCAGCTTTTTGATCCGGAGATGCTCGAAACCTTTGTCGATTTCATGGGCTGGGTCGTTCCCGGAACCCTGGTTCGTCTGAGCGATGGGGCGCTGGCCATCGTAGAAGAAGTCAATATCGGCCGCAGCGCCAGCCCCATTGTGCGCCGCCTGGTCAGTGGCGCGCTTGGCTATGAAGCAGGCCGCCGCCTGGACCTGGCGGAGCAGGGAGATGTGCCTGGGGATCAGCGTGTGAGAATCGCCGAGGTGTTGCCGGACGGGGCCCACGGGATCAAGGTCAAATCCTTGCTGGTTGCGGCATTAAGTGACGAGGATCACGAATAATGATTCTGCAGTTGGCCATCGAATACAGTAGAATCGCGAAATTAGAGATGAGGGAATTCGCTTGAGTCAGTTGGGACGATTTCGACGGCTACTTGGCCTGGGACGCAGTGAAGAGCGTCGCCAGCGCGAACGGGTGGACGCTCGCAAGGGCCTGAAGGTCCTCATCATTGACGATTCCCGCACCGTCGTGGCGGCACTGAGCCACATGCTTCGTCAGAGCGGCTACCTGCCTTTCGGCGCCAGCGACGGCGAAAAGGGCCTGGATCTGGCTGTCTCGGAGCAACCGGATCTCATCTTCCTCGACATCGTTTTGCCTGGTCTCAATGGCTTTGCGGCTCTGCGGCGACTGCGCAAGGACCCGCGTACGCAAGACATTCCGGTCATCATGATCAGCGGTAATCCCCAAGCCGCTGAGAAGTTCTACCTTGAACGGATCGGCGCTGACGATTTCATGAAAAAGCCTTTCGGCCGCGCCGAAGTCTTTACCCGGATCGAGAAGCTGGTTCGCGGCGGCGACCTGCCGGCTCGTGTTGACGGCTCGCCCAGCCAACCTCCGGCAGTGGCAGACCAGAGGCCCGGTGAGGACGTCCGCATCCACGACACCATGTCGGATGCGCCGGTCGAAGTCGATCCGCACGCGACCCAGCAGATGGAACCCGATGTTGCCGACACCGGCCACGGCCAGACCTTGCGCCCGGGGCTGAACTCGTCGGAACCTCCAGTCGACGACAGCGCGTCGTCGGAACCGGAACCATCCCCGTCCAAGCCATCCGACGCTGACAAGCCTGGTTCGATTTGAAGTCTGCCAGGGGTCGGTTTCCCTTTTGAAATCCCGATAAGGCGCTGCCCATGGTGCTAGCCACGCTGATCATCTATCTGATTGTCCTTCTGGGCGTCGGCGTCTGGGCTCAACCTCGGGTGTCATCGAGCGAGGATTTCCATCTGGCCGGACGCCGAATGGGGCCCGTGGTCGCAGCGCTGAGCGCATCGGCCAGTTCTTCCTCAGCCTGGACACTATTGGGGATGAGCGGTGCTGCCTATGCCTGGGGCTTGCAGGCCATCTGGCTGGTGCCCGCTGTCGTCTCTGGTTTTTTCATCAACTGGGTCTTCATTGCCCCTCGGTTGCAGCCCGCGAGTCACGCTTCGCAGGCGCTTACGCTGGTCGAGTTTCTTGCCCAAGGCACCTCTGAAAAGGTCGAAAAGGCCTTGCGCGTGGCCGGAGCGATCCTGATCCTGTTCTGCTTTACGTTCTATGTGGCCTCTCAGTTCCAGGCAGCCGGAACTGCGATCAGCACTGCGCTGGAAGTCAGTGCCACGGCCTCCATGGTGCTGGGTGCCGTCATCGTGATTGCCTATGTCTTTCTCGGCGGTTTCTGGGCAGCGAGCGTGACCGACGCGCTACAGGGGCTGATGATGCTCGCCGTGGCGTTGATTCTGCCGATGGTGGCGCTCGTGACGGTTGGTGGCCCGACCGAAGTCCTCGCTGGCCTGAAGGCCTTGGAGCAGCCAGAACTCCTTCGCTGGGTCGACCAGCCTGGGGTGTTTACTGCAGCCTTGTTCATCGCGGGCCTGTTCGGCATCGGCCTCGGCTATCCGGGCCAACCCCACGTGGTCAATCGCTTCATGGCACTGCGATCGCCCAAAGACATTCGTTTTGCCCGTGCCGTGGCCCTGGGCTGGGCGGCATTGATCTACGTCGGGATGGTGATCCTGGGCTGGTCAGGCCGCGTCCTGATGCCGGAACTGGCCGATGGGGAATCGGTACTGCTTGCGCTGTCGGTCGAATTGCTGCCAGCGGTGCTGGGTGGTGTCATCACGGGCGGTGTGCTGGCCGCGATCATGTCGACTTCCGACAGTCAGCTGCTCGTGGCCGGCGGGGCAGTCAGCCATGACCTGCGTGGTGGGCGCTACTCCCTGTCTCTGGATCGTCTGGTGATCGTGATTCTGGGCGCAGCGGCACTCGCACTGGCCTTGTTCTTCCCAGCAACGATTTTCGAGCGCGTACTGTTTGCCTGGCAGGTGCTGGGTAATGCCTTCGGGCCCTTGTTGATCGTGCTGCTATTCACTGGGCCGGTCAATGGTGGCCACCGCATTGCTGCCATGCTCAGCGGGGCGGGTTTGACCGTGGCCCTGAGTCTGCTGCCCAGCGCGCCGGGAGATGCTGCCGAGCGATTGATTCCCTTCTTCACTGCGCTGGCCATTGCCTGGTGGGGCTCACGCCATCAGCGTTAGGTGCGGCGGCGCGTCTTAATCCGGTCTCAAGACTGGATCCAACAGAGTCAGAGCAGCGAGACCACGAATACAGACTGGAAACGTGGCCGCAGAAGCAGCTCGAAATCCACATCAAGATTCTGAATATTCATGATATTCAGCAGACTATCGGATCGTGTCGCTCCCCTGATCCTAAAGACGAGCTCAAGCTTGCAGGCAAGTAATGAGCACTTTTCGCTGGTGCGGATGGGCGCGATGTTCCCAAAGATAGACGCCTTGCCAGGTGCCCAGAGCGAGCCTGCCGTCACG
>JBCDLQ010000383.1:0-3371 GCA_039414335.1 Pseudomonadota bacterium
CGGTGAGTCAACGTCCTTCGAGATCCCGTTGCCGCAACGGATGGAGGATGGAAAACAGGTTGATCTGATTGTTCCCGAGGCGCTCCAGTCTATGACCCTCGACAGCTCATTGCTTTCACCGGAGGGCTACCGCTTCGAAGTGTCTTCCAGGGGCAGTCGAGGGTTGTTTGTCGAGCTGTTCGGCGGCTATCGCCATCACCGGGCGTACCAATTGGTCGGTCATGGCGTTCGTCACCCCTTGCCAGAAGGCGGGCGCTATCTCGCCGATGGGGCCTTTGTGGCTTGGGCCGTGGGCGAGGGCACAGAGGAGGACTCAGAGTGAATCGAGAGCAGGCCATTGAGCGCATCGATGACTTGATGCGCGAGCATGCACTGAGCCTCGGCGACCTCAAAGCGGCCGCGAATTTCACCGTTGAAGACAGTCGATCTGGCGAGTGGCTGCGACCCGTATTGGCGACGCTGGGCGGTTTGTTTGTCCTGGCGGGCGTGATCGCCGGTTTCAGCCTGGTCTGGGATGACCTGGTTCCCCTGGCGCGCGTCGTGATCGTTCTCGGTTCAGGCCTGATTGCCCTGGTGATCGCCGCCATGGCCAGTCAGCGCAAGGAATACGACAAGGTCGCATCGGTCTTTTTCCTGTTGGCCGGCTGGTTCCAGACTTGGGGCCTGTTCGTCGCGGTGGACGAATACGTCGATGGCGGCCCCACGGAAATCCATGCCTTGATGGTGTTCGGCGCCATGGCCATCCAGTTCGCCCTGCTGCTTGTTTGGCAGAAGCGCCTCGAGCTGATGCTGGGACTGATGTTCTTCGCGTCCTTGAGCTTCATCGCCGCCTGCAATCAGCTCAAGATCGACTGGGAGCTGGTGACCCTGGTGATGGGCATCTCCGGCATGCTGGTCAGCTGGGCGTTGGAACGCACGGCGTTCAAACTCCTGTGCGGCTTGAGCTGGTGGGTTTATTCCTCGTCCATGGCGATCGGCGCCTTCGCGCTGCTCGAGAGCGAATTCCCCCTGGACCTGCTGCTGATCGGCGTGGGCGCAATCCTTGTCCAAGTCAGTGTCCTGGTCCGTCGCCGCACGCTCCTGGCCCTGGCCGTAATCGTGCTCCTGAGCTACCTCGGCTACTACACGCAGGAATACTTCGCCGACACGCTGGGCTGGCCGATTGCCTTGATCCTGTTTGGAGCGGCCCTGCTGGCAGCGTCAGGCTATGCCATCAAGCTGGGTCAGCGGATGGGCAAGCGCAACAGCTGATCATTCGATCACGTATTCGATCGTGGTCACCACCCGTACAACCTTGATCTCCGGTGTTGAGGGGTCTCTTTCATTGATGGAGAAGAAGCCCTGGCGGGCGGAGCGGATCGGGCCGATGGTGGCGTCTGAGTCGGCGGCGAACTGATTGGCGGCGCGGCGGGCGTCGGCGGTGGCCTCGGCGATCATTTCCGGTTTGATGGCGTTCAGGCCCGTGAACAGGAATTGGGCGGCCTGGCCCCAGTTGGGGGTCAGCACGACGCCCTGGCCGATCAACTCGGAGGACTCCTGCAGCGCGCGCAGCGTCGCCTCGACCTTGTTGGACTTCAGGGTCAGGCCGCGCTCGGCGGTGTAGCGACTGGCCGGGCGCTGGCTTTCTACGGAATAGAGCCACTGGTCCGTGATGCGCGGCGGGCTGGCGGTGATTTCCTCATCGGTGAAGCCGCGCAGTTTGAGGAAGGCAATGACCGCTTCGTCGGCTTCGGCAATCTGGTTGTTGAGGGATTCCAGCGAGCTGGCCGAGAGCTGATAGGCGATGGGCCAGATGGCGAGGTCGGCGGCGACTTCGCGCTCGGCAAGGCCTTTCACCTCGACGAATCGGTCGCTCAGGCGGAAATCGCGGATGGCTGAGCCAATGACGACGGCGGCGATGATCAAGCTGATTGCCAGCAGGGCGCCGGCCAGTCCCAGTTGCTTTGAATCCATTTGGTCGCTCCAGCAGTGTGCCGACCCCCGTAGCGTCATTATGCAGGGTTGGGGTGTTGTTCGTTAAATGATTTCACTGATGGCTTAGAGCCTTGAGGGTTCTGCCAGCACAGTCGCTGGGTCCCGACTCAAGCCCGGTATGACGGGGTGGGCGGTTGCGGGTTAGGTGAGATGGGACGCTGCGAGTGGTTTTCATGGCAAACGCTGGATCTCGGGTCGGGCCTGGGATGGCGTGAACACGGATGCTCGTCGCCCCGGGTATGACCCGGGGTCTAGTGACTGAGGAGCGATCGTCGGAAACCACTGGGTCCCGGGTCGAGCCCGGGACGACGAGGTGAGGATATGTGGGTGACGAGTGGCCAATCTCGATTACACTGCGCGTCCTATGTGTTTGATCACTTTTTCTTTTAATCCGGGCGCTGAACGGTTATTGCTGCTGGCGGCCAATCGCGATGAGTTTCATGATCGTCCGGCCCGACCAATGGCCTGGTGGGACGACCCGGCGCCGATTCTGGCGGGGCGTGATGAGACCGCTGGCGGTACCTGGCTGGCGGTGAGTCGCGAAGGGCGCTGGGCGGCGGTGACGAATGTGCGCGATCCCAAGGCTCGATTCGGTTCGCGTTCTCGCGGCCTGCTTCCCGTCGAGTTCTTTTCCGGCCAGGATTCACCGCAAGGCTACGCGGAAGCGGTTCAGGCCAGGCGGCAAGAGTACGGACCTTTCAATCTGCTCATGGGCGATCGCGAGTCAGCCTGGTATGCCTCGTCTCATGCGCCCGTGCAGGCCGTACCGCCGGGGACCCACAGCCTGTCGAATGCGGCCCTGAACACGTCCTGGCCCAAGTCCGATCGCGTCGCTGCAAGACTGGATCAGTTCAGTGTCCGTTCGCTGGATATCGACGGGCTGATGAACATGATGCGGGACGGGAAGCAGGCCGAACCGGACACGCTGCCGGATACGGGTGTTGGCCAGGAGATGGAGCAATTCCTGTCCTCGCCCTTCATCGTTTCACCGAATTACGGCACGCGGTGTACAACCTTGATTTCGCTGGGGGAAGGCAATCGGATGCTCGAACGGCGCTTCAACCCCGCAGGTCAAGCCGTGGGCCAGTTGGACTACCGCTGGTGAGCTGATGCTGCTGGACGCCGGCGGCGCCCAGCAACGAATGATGCTAGAGCGAATCCGACGCGAAGTCGGCCAAGCGAGAGCGCTCGCCTCGCTTCAGCGTGATGTGGCCGGCGTGCTTCCAGTACTTGAAGCGATCCACGGCGAAGGTCAGCCCGGAAGTCGTTTCAGTCAGGTAGGGCGTATCGATCTGCTCCACGTTGCCCAGGCAAACGATCTTCGTGCCGGGGCCGGCGCGAGTAATCAGCGTTTTCATCTGCTTCGGCGTGAGATTCTGGGCCTCGTCGATGATCAG
>JBCDLQ010000384.1:0-3366 GCA_039414335.1 Pseudomonadota bacterium
GCCTTGGCGGACGATCGAATTCCGGCGAAGGCGGCGAAGATCCCGCGCGCTACGGCACGGAAAAAACCAGTAAGATCAAACAGATTGCTTCCGGCCGCTTCGGCGTGACGCCGGAATACCAGGTCAATGCGGAAGTCTTGCAAATCAAGATCGCTCAGGGCGCCAAGCCCGGTGAAGGCGGTCAGCTGCCCGGCCACAAGGTCAACGGCTTGATCGCACGCCTGCGCTACGCCAAACCCGGCGTCGGCCTAATCTCACCGCCACCCCACCACGACATCTACTCGATCGAAGACCTGGCGCAGCTGATCTTCGACCTGAAACAGGTCAATCCGGAAGCACTGGTGTCGGTCAAGCTGGTCGCCGAACCCGGCATCGGTACGATTGCTGCCGGCGTGGTCAAAGCTTACGCCGACCTGATCACCGTGTCCGGTTACGACGGCGGCACCGGGGCCAGCCCGCTGACTTCGGTCAAGTACGCGGGAGCACCGTGGGAACTCGGTTTGAGTGAGGTCCGCCAGGTGCTGATGGCCAACAACCTGCGCGGCCAGGTGCGCATCCAGGCCGACGGCGGCCTCAAGACGGGTCTGGATGTAATCAAGGCTGCGATTCTGGGCGCTGAAAGCTTCGGTTTTGGCACCGCACCGATGATCGCCTTGGGCTGCAAATATCTGCGGATCTGCCACCTGAACAACTGCGCAACTGGCGTTGCCACGCAGAACGAGACCTTGCGCGACGTGCACTTCATTGGCCTGCCCGAAATGGTCATGAACTACTTCTGTTTCGTGGCGCGAGAAGTCCGCGAACTGCTGGCCGAGCTCGGCGTGCGGCGCCTCGATGACCTGATCGGCCGCACGGACTATCTCGAGCGCATCGAGGGCCTCACCGAGCGGCAGAATCGCCTGGACCTGTCGCCGCTGCTCGGCGGGGTCGGGCTGAGTGGCGATCCCCATCGTTTCTGCGTGGCTGATCGCAATCCGCCCCACGATCGCGGCGTGCTGGCCGAGCAGATTCATGCGGACACTCGAGTCGCCGTGGAGAAGGCACAGGGCGGCGAATGGTCCTATCGGATCAGCAATCGCGACCGCTCGATCGGAGCCCGTCTGTCGGGTGAGATCGCCCGTCACTGGGGCGATCAGGGCATGGTCGGATCACCGATCGATCTGCACTTCAGCGGCACGGCGGGACAGAGCTTCGGTGCCTTCAATGCCGGCGGACTGAATCTTCGCCTGGAAGGGGAAGCCAACGACTACGTCGGCAAGGGAATGGCCGGCGGCCGCATCGTGCTCCACCCACCTGAGCAGGTCGGCTATGTCGCCGCCGAGACGCCGATCATGGGTAATACGTGCCTCTATGGGGCAACGGGCGGCGAGCTGTTCGCAGCGGGTCAGGCCGGCGAGCGATTCGCCGTTCGGAACTCAGGGGCAACGGCCGTCATCGAAGGCGCCGGCGACCACTGCTGCGAATACATGACCGGGGGCGTGATCGTGGTCCTGGGCAGAACGGGGATCAACTTCGGTGCCGGCATGACCGGCGGTTTTGCGTACGTGCTGGACCGCGATCGCGGCTTCGTCGATCGCTACAACCACGAACTGATCGACATCCAGCACATTGCGCCCGATCACATGGAGAACTACGTGCACCATCTGCGCGGACTCATCCAGCGTCATCTGGAACTGACCGGCAGCGAGCAGGCGCGCTCCATCCTGCGCGACTTCCGCAGAGCGTTGCCCAAGTTCTGGCTGGTCAAACCGAAGGCCGCCCGGCTCGATGAACTGATCGCTGCCCTTCGGGATGCCGCATGAGCCAGAAACCCTCCAGCGATCTGCACTTTCTTGAGTCTCTGCGGCAGGATCCGGATGTCCTGCCGGTTCCGATCCGGGTCAAGGGTTGGGACGAAATCTACGGCGACTATGTCCCGGAAGAGGCCGCGGACCAGAGCGACCGCTGCATCAACTGCGGCAATCCCTATTGCGAATGGAAGTGCCCGGTTCACAACTACATTCCAGACTGGCTGCGCCTGGTCCGACAGGGCCGCCTGTTCGAAGCGGCCGAACTCTGCCATCAAACCAATTCCCTGCCGGAAATCTGCGGCCGCATCTGCCCGCAGGATCGCCTCTGCGAAGGCGCCTGCACTCTGAACGACGGCCTGGGTGCCATCACCATCGGATCGGTGGAGAAGTACATCACCGATGAAGCCGTGCGCCAGGGCTGGCGACCGGATCTGTCAAAGGTTGAAGAGACCGGCAAGCGCGTCGCCATCATCGGTGCCGGACCGGCGGGCCTGGCCTGCGCCGACGTGCTGCGCCGCCACGGCCTTGGGGCCACGGTCTACGACAAGTACCCGCGGATCGGCGGCCTGCTGACCTACGGCATTCCGCCCTTCAAGCTAGACAAGCAGGTGGTCGAAACCCGGCGCGAAATCCTTGAAGGCATGGGCGTGCAGTTCAATCTCGGCGTCGAGATCGGCAAGGACCTGGCCTTCGATACACTGTTGGATGAATTTGATGCGGTCTTCGTAGGCCTCGGCACCTACCGGGCTGTCGACGGTGGGCTGCCCGGCCGCGATAAGGACGGTGTGATTGAATCCCTGCCCTATCTGATCGGCAACGTCGGGCATGTCCTGTCCGACCCGCTGCCGGGCAACGCCTATCGCAATCTGGACGGCCAGCGCGTCGTCGTGCTCGGCGGTGGCGATACGGCCATGGACTGCAATCGCACGGCCATCCGCCAGGGCGCGGCTTCTGTCACTTGCGCCTATCGGCGCGACGAAGCCAACATGCCCGGCAGCCGGCGCGAAGTGAAGAACGCTCGCGAAGAAGGCGTGGAGTTCCTGTTCAACCGACAGCCTCTGGAAATCGTCGGTAATGGCAAGGCCGAGGGCGTGCGCGTGGCCGAGACTCGACTCGGAGAACCGGACAGCCAGGGTCGGCGTCGGCCCGAAATCATCGAGGGTAGCGAAGAGATCTTGCTGGCCGATGCGGTTGTCATCGCCTTCGGGTTCCGACCCAATCCGCCGGAGTGGCTGACCCATGCCGGCGTCAACACGCATGAGGACGGCCGCCTGATCGTCCAGGCCAATGGCCGGGCACCGTTCCAGACGACCCATCCCAAGATTTTCGCCGGTGGCGACATGGTGCGCGGCGCCGATCTGGTCGTCACCGCCGTTTGGGAAGGTCGCGAAGCGGCGAAAGCGATCGCGACCGAATTGACGCTCAAGCCCTAGAAACCCGTCAGCTAGACCCAGACGTCGTTCTCGGCCATAAGGTCGCTCTCGGCTTCACCCGTATTGATCACGCCACGGGGCTCGATCAGCATGATCTGGCATTCATTCCTTGCCCGCGGTTTGTGCTCTACCCCCTTGGGCAC
>JBCDLQ010000385.1:0-3363 GCA_039414335.1 Pseudomonadota bacterium
GAGCTGTTCCCGGAGAAGGAACACCTGCACCGCTGGATCCAGCAGGCCCAGGACAAGATCCACTTCCAGGGTCTGCCGGCGCGAATCTGCTGGTTGGAATACGGCGAGCGTGCTGAGGCTGGTGAGAAGTTCAACTGGCTGGTGGAGTCGGGCCGCGTGGACGCGCCGATCGTGATCGGTCGCGATCACCTGGACTGCGGCTCGGTCGCTTCACCCAATCGTGAAACGGAAGCCATGAAAGACGGTTCTGACGCAATCGCCGACTGGCCCATCCTCAATGCCCTGGTCAACACGGCCTGTGGCGCCAGTTGGGTGTCCGTGCATCACGGCGGCGGCGTTGGTATCGGCTATTCCCTGCATGCGGGCATGGTCAGCCTGGCCGACGGCACGCGATCCGGTTCAGAGCGGCTGCAGCGCGTGCTCACGGCCGACCCTGGCATGGGCGTGCTTCGACATGTGGATGCAGGCTATGACGAGGCGGCTAAGACGGCGAAGGAACGCGAAGTCGATGTACCGATGATGCCGAGATAACGCACTTGCCTGCTTATACCGATCCTCTGAACCCAGATAACAGGACGTCTAATGACTCGCTCAGCTGATCTTGATTCCTTTCGACTCAACGGCGACGCCAAGCTGGACCTCAACGCGCATCCAACCACCATCAATAAGCCCTACGACGGCAAGTCGGACTACAGGGCGCAGATCAAGCAGCTCAGGTCCGAAATCAACGACTTGCAACAGATGATGTATGCGCACGATCGCTACAGCCTCCTGCTGATCTTTCAGGCCATGGATGCCGCCGGCAAGGACGGAACGATTCGAGCCGTGCTGTCGGGTGTCAATCCGCACGGCGTCTCGATTCACGCCTTCAAGAAACCCAGTGCGGAGGAATTGGACCATGATTTCCTCTGGCGAACGACCGTACGACTGCCCCAGCGAGGACGTATCGGCGTCTTCAATCGCTCCTATTACGAGGAGGTCCTTGTCGCTCGAGTCCACCCGAAGATCGTGCGCAGCTACCAGAAGCTGCCCGATCAGCACACGCGCGATCTCGACGCGCTGTGGCGTGAGCGCTATTCGTCGATTCGTGATTTCGAACAGCATCTTGAGCGCAACGGCACGCGCGTTCTGAAGTTCTTCCTGCATCTGGGTCGTGACGAGCAACGCGCCCGCTTTCTCGATCGCATCGATGAACCGGAGAAGAACTGGAAGTTTTCTGAGAGCGACATGGCTGAGCGGCAGCACTGGGACCGCTATCAGCAGTGCTACGCAGACGCCATCAATGCAACGGCCACGCCTGATGCACCCTGGTTCGTCGTTCCCGCAGACGACAAGAAGGCCATGCGCCTGATCGTCGCCCGCACCATCCGCGACGAGCTGCGCCGATTGGACATGCGCTACCCGCAGGTCACTGATGAGCGGCGAACCGCACTGCAGGGCTACCGCGAGCAATTGCTGAAAGACTGAAAGTCCTGGCGTCTTCTGACTCTGATCACTGCTCTCATTGTCGCCGCACAGCTTGTCCGGCGATCAGCGCCACGTTTCCAGCGATTCGGGTAAGCTTTCGGACGTTCGCGTCACTTTGAAGGGGAATATCAACCGATGAGATCAGGTTCGCAGAGATTCCTGCTGATCGCGTTGGTCTTGCTGCTGCCGCTCGCCGCTATCGGTCAGACTCCTGAAGACAGTTCACCGCCTGCCGTCGAAAACCTCTTCGAGGGCGCTTCAGAAGACCAGCAGGCAAGCGCTATTGAGGCCGCGGGGCGCTGGATGGACAACGATTTCTCGAATGCCTATCCAATCGTCCTGGACTGGGCTGCCGATGAACGCATTCCCATTGCCGTACGGGCCGCGCTGCTGCGCGATGCCTTCGAGCCGGCGCGAACGCAGACGGCCCCGGAATTTGATGCGCGTTCCGCCGAACTCTATGACTCGCTGATCGAAGCGCTTCCGGCCGGCATCGACCGTTCTCAACTGCACCAGGCGCACGGCAATCTGATGGTGTCTCGTGGCCAGTTCGAGACGGCCGAGACGCTCTACCGGGCTTCGGCTGCTGAGGATCAGGGTCGCGAGACTGGCGAACGGGCCAATCTGCGCAGCGCGTTAGGCGTCTCTCTGGCGCAGCAGGGCAAGCTGGATCAGGCATTGGAAGCAATGCTGCGGTCCTTCGAACTCTATGAACTGACCGAGGACGGACCGTCCTCGACGCTACTGCGCAATATCGGCGGTTTGTCCATCTATCTGGAGAACTGGGAGCAATCGATCCGTTTCTCGATCCTGGCGATCGAGAAGATCGGCGCCAACAACCCCGCCGCGCTCGGTGTCTACTCCAACCTTGCCGCAGCTCAAGTCGAGCAGGGCCAGTTAGACGATGCCTTGGAAACACTGAACGCCGCTATGGTCTTGAGCGAGGCGAGCAATCAGCAGAATTCTCCCGTCCTCAGCAATCTAGGCTACGTGCTGCGCGAATTGGGCCGACCGGAAGAAGCCCTTGCGCGCTATCTCCAGTCCGCCGAACTGGATCGAGCCCGCAACGACACGGCTGCCTTGGGTATTTCCCTGAAAAACATCGGTGAAACGCAGATCGAGCTGGGTCGAAGGGAAGACGCCGCTGATTCTCTTCGTCAGTCTTTGGAAACCTATCGCGAGGCCGACATCAAGCCCAAGCGTCTCGAGCTCTATCCCGTAATGGTCGATAATCTCGAGCAATTGGGTCGTTATGCCGAGGCTCTTGCCTTGATGCGCGAATACCGTGGGCTCGACCAGGAACTGGCCTCAACGGAAGCACAAACCCGAGTCGCCGAACTGCAGAGCGCTTTCGATCTCGAGCGTCGCGAACGGGAACTGGCCGACTCGGAGCGCGAACGCCTGGCCCGCGAAATGGAACTTGAGCAACTGCAGTCGGACCAGGCCCATCAGCGACTGGAGCGCCTTGCGCTGATCGCCGGCCTGGTGACGCTTGCCCTGCTCCTGATCTTGGCCTTACGCCTGCTCGGTCTGCGAAATCGCGCCAATCGACTGTTGGCTGAAAAGAATACTGAAATCGAGGTGCAGCGCCACGCCCTGACGGAAACCAACGCCAAACTTCAACGCTACAGCATCGAGGATGAGCTGACTGGCCTGCACAACCGCCGCTATATCCGTCAGTTGCTGAAGGCAGAGAAAGACTCGCCGCTCCGGCGCGCCCGATCCTTGATGGTTCTGATTGATCTGGACCGATTCAAGGGCATCAACGACCGTTTCGGCCACCCGGTGGGCGATGCGGTGCTGGAAACCTTCGCCGAGGTCTTGCGCAGCGTTGCCGGTTCGGACGATGTACTGATCCGCTGGGGCGGTGAAGAATTTCTTTGGCTGGCGGCCGAC
>JBCDLQ010000386.1:0-3362 GCA_039414335.1 Pseudomonadota bacterium
TCGAGATGACCATCGCCGTTGAAATCTGCGATGGCGATATCTTCCGAGTCGCTGGTCGAAGCCGGGAAAGCTGCTGCGACAAAGCCGGCGTCGGTCTGCTCGAGAACGGCATTAGGTGCGTACTCACCAGCCACCACCAGATCGAGATCACCATCGCCGTCCAGATCGACAAATTCCGCATCCATGCTGTTGCTCGACAGGCTGTCGAAGACGGCTGCCTCGGGCGCAGCACCAAGAACCAGGACGGAAGCCAGAAGCAGGCTGTTCATCATGATGCGGGCTCTTGATTCAGTTGTTGTTGCATCCATTCGATCATGATCTTCGGTACCTCGCTGTTGAAGTTGGCTGCCAGCTGCTGGGCCGTACCCCGGCGCCAGTGCTCGCGGTATTCCTCACGTGTGCCCACTTCGGCCATCGCGTGACTGGTGCGCGGCACGGCGATGAAATCGGCCGTACCCGGGCGGTAGTAGTTGACAATCGATGCGATCAGCTCTTGATCGAATCCACTGATTGCCGTGATATCGCTTTCCCCATAGAGCGAGAGCACGGCGCCGCCGCCATCGCGCCAGGCAGCACGCAGATTGTGCGCGGCGATCCCCTGGAAGAAGGCCGCAGTGCGGCCAAAGAAGGTGCCATCAGGCGCCATGCCGACACGCGCCAGGGAAGCCACCGCGTCGGGCATGTCCTCCAGCACCGTTTCCAGCGGAGCCCGGTCGATCAGGAATCGCTCGAGCACGGGTCGAGCGGCTTCTGCGGCCTCGTAGGCCTCCACCGGATCGGCACCGATCAGCATAGGCTGAGTGCCGGCCATCTGTAGCATGTAGTCGTGCCAGTTGTCGACGCGTGTTCCCCACACGATCGTGCCGAAGGGCTTGCGGTCGGAAGCCGCCGCAACCAGCGGCGCCTGGATGCCGCCCATGCTGATCCCCACCATGAACATGCGCGCATCGTCCGTCTCCTCCAGATCAATGGCATATTCCCAGGCGGCGGCAAAGCCACCGGTTTCCGTATCGAAGTCGATGTCTTCGCAGTTTAGCGGGCCATCGCTATCACCCATGCCGGGCTTTTCGACGCGAACCACGGCGAATCCGGCCTCCACGTAGCCTTCGACAAGGCGACGATTGAAATTGTTCGGGCTCGATCCCTCGACCGTCTGACAGGGATAGCCCTGCAGATAGAGCACGGTCGGGAACGGGCCTTCGCCGTCGGGCGTATTGATCAGCGTGCGCAGTCGCCCATCACCGTAGGCGACCGCGTCATAGCGAATCGAACCGACCTCGGGCTGTTCAAGCGGGCGCGCTGTCGCCGACCCTACAAGCTCAAGCGTGTCCTCTCCGCGTTGAACGGTCAGGCGAACCGGGTCACCCGTCCTGAGATCCGACAGCGCCACGAATAGCGTTGGTGGTCCATCTACCGTCACCCCATTGACCGAGCGCAGCAGGTCACCCACTTCGACACCTAAACGATCCGCCGTGCCATCCGGCAAAACCGAGGCAATGAGAACGCCGCCTTCGGCCGCTTGCGGCGCGATACCGAGAAAAGCCTGGCGTTGCAGCGGCTGTGCAAGGACGACGGTCGAGATCAGCAGAATCAACAGTCCGAACAAGTATTTCATGGTGCCGCTCCGGGTTTCATCGATGCCACCCAGCCTGTCACAGGCGCGAATCAGAAGCTTGTCAATTCGTGCTTGATGCCCGCCAGATGATCCCGGCGCCACTGTGACGGAGACCGACCGAATCGCCGACGAAAGGCCTTGGAGAAGGTCGGCAGATCGACATAACCACAGTCCATAGCCAGTGCGGTCAGTGTGAGCTCGGGGTCTGTCATGAGGTCCAGCGCGCGCGACAGTCGAAGCTGCTCCAGCAGCTGCCTTGGCGCCAGGCCATAGACTCGCGAGAAGGATCGGGTGAAGGCCGAACGCGATTGCCCGGCCAGCTTGGCCAGTTCGGTGATTGACCAGGCGCGGGAGCGTTCTTCTTCCATGGCGCGACGGGCCCGTTCGAGACCGCGCAGAACGCGGGAACGCGTGACCGGGTCGACACGATCCACCCGGTCCAACTGGCCCATCCAGCGCGTCGCCCAGTGATTGAAAAGACCGGCAATCGGCTGGATGTCTCCCGGAGGCACCTCGCTGGCGACGTCGCTCGTAACCGTGGTCAGATCAAAAGCAATCGCACCAGCTACCTCCCCCAGTCGTGATTCGAGCTGGTTCAGCGCGGGTGCATCCGTATCGGCGAAGTAATGACAGCGGCCTACCGTGGGCCAACGGCTGCGCACGCAGACTGCATAGGACACGCCGGCCGGAACGAGCAGAAAGGTGCCGGCCTTCAACAGCACGGTTCGGTTCTGGAAGTGGTAAACCTCTTCACCGCTCAACACGGACTTCACCGACAGCATCGGGCAGCGCAATGTCACCTCGCATTGAGTAAAGGACGACTGCACTGAGAAGCCCTGAGAGCGCGCCTCACGGGGAATCTGCGATGGCGAGCGCAGGCCGACGGGTCGGTTGATCATGTCTTCAGCATAAGCTCGCGGGACCCGTCGCTGGAATAGGCTGAAAGTCCTGAATTGCTGGGTCAAGACACCCTGTAAGCGGAATCAGAAAGAAAAAGCCCGCCATGAGCAGTGTCATGACGGGCTTCGGGTAGCACCAAGTACTACCGCAGGGCAAAGCTTGCCTCAGAAGCGCCAGTCCGCCGTCAGGCGGGCGTTCAGGGGCGCGCCAACCGTGGCCTGATGGGTACTGTGAGAGTTCGGGAAGTACAGCTCATCGGTCAGGTTTTCGATGTTGAGCTGCAGGCTCAGCATGTCATTGACCGTGTAATAGGCCGCCGCATCAACGCGCGTGTAGCTCGGCAGCTCGGCCGAATTCGAGTTGTTGATGAAGCTCTCATCCTGATAGGTCAAGCCGATGCCGACGCCGAACTTGTCGGTGACCTCAAAGCTGTTCCAGATCGAGAAGGTGTTCTCCGGCAGCTCTCGGGGACGCAGGCCGGTGTCGCCTTGACGGTTGACCTGCTCGCCATCGAGATAGCTGTAGCCAGCAGAGATGAACCAGCGATCCGTGAGGCGTCCTTTCAGCTGAGCCTCAAAACCGGTGATTTCAGAATCGATCACATCGAGCGTTGACGGATCGTTGTCTGCCACCTGAGGTGAGCTTTGCTCGACTTCAAACACGGCTGCAGTCAGGCTCAAACCCTGGTTGAAGTCCCACTTGATGCCAGCTTCCAGATTCGAGAAGGTGTTCGGGTCCAGCGCATCATTGTTGCCGTTGATATTGGCGAACTGCTCACCGCTGCGCGGGAGGAATGACTCACTGTAACTGGCGTACAGAGACAGCTCTTCGAAAGGCTTGAAGATCA
>JBCDLQ010000387.1:0-3356 GCA_039414335.1 Pseudomonadota bacterium
CGATGATCTGGGCGACGCCCTGACGTGAGCGCGGGTAACGCGGCGTGTCGTTGCTCCAGTTGCTCTGTTTGGGGTTCTCACCCAGCGCGAATTTGATGCCGGGGCGAGCGCTGTCAATGACCAGTTCGTCGGGCTCGGCACCCCAGCGCATCTTGATCACGGACATCTGACCGCCGATGGCATTGGCCGAGCCGTGCAGTAGATTGACGGTGGTGACGCCGCCCGCCAGCTGGCGGTAGATATTGATTGATTCAGGGTCAATCACGTCGCGAATCCGGACATCGGCGGTACTGATGCGCGAAGACTCATTGACCCCGCCCAGAATGGCCGCGTGCGAATGCGCATCGATGATGCCCGGCGTGATGTGCATGCCCGTGGCATCGATTTCGACCGCATTGCGCGGACTACTCAGGTCACTCCCGATTTCCGCAATCTCGCCGTCGCGTATGAGAACGTCCGTGGCTTCTAGAATGCCCGCTTCATCGGCGGTCCAGACCGTGGCGTTGCGGAACATCACCGCATCGGCCTGCTCGGGTCGATCGCTGTTCCACGCTTCGATATCGGGCGTCCATTCGGCGTGGCCCAGGCTGCTGCCAAAAGCCAGGACGCCGACGAGGGTGCCGGTCAGAATTTTCTTCATCATCATCACAGCGTCTCCTCGTCTGGCGTACTGCTGCGTTGGCCTCGGACGGCAAACTCGCCGTAGGGGCCGTTTCCGTTACCGCGAGCGCGATCGCCGTCGATCGTCAGACGGACCGTGATCGTGCCGCTGCCGCCAAAGCGGCTGGCGTCCAGGGTGGCGATGACTTCGTCGCCGCTGACCCGGACATCCGAGAAGGGCGAATCGTTGCCCATCACGTTCAATGAACCTGTCATGCCGGTCGGCGGTCCGACTAGCGTCATCGTGGCGGCCATATCGCCCATGCTGCCAAGGACCAGGGTCAGGTCCCAGACGCCCGCCGGGTCGACCGTCGGCGGGGCGAAGGCGGCTAGCACGTGCTCGCGGCCGTCGATCCAGATCGCATTGATCGTGGGGCTTTCGATCATCAGGTCACCCTCGACCACAATCAGGTTGGCCATAAAGCCTTCCCGGATGCGACCGGCACGATCGTCAATGCCGAGCCAGGCAGCCGGTGCCGTGGTCAGGGCAGCCAGGGCGTCATCTGGACTCAGTCCCGCTGCTACGGCGGCGGCCAGGGCCTTGAAGTGATCCTTCGGCGTGCTCAGACCGTGGCTGGAAAACATCACGGGAATGCCCGCGCCGATCAACTGGGCTGGATTGGCGGGGGCGGCCCGCCAGTGGCGCAGGGCTTCCAGGGAAACATTGCGATCGTTCTCGTCGCGCACGTCGGGCGCTTCCGGGAAGTCCAGCGGCAGAATGTGCGGGACTTCGCGATCGATCAGGCCGGCGGGGCGCTTGTATTCCTCGCCATGGCCGAGAATCACCAGATCCAGCTCGCGGCCCTCGGTAAATTCGAGCACGCGAAGACTGTCTGCAATGTCGGAGGCAAGGAAAACCGTCGGCTGATCGCCGGCCAGGGCAGGCGCCATGGCATCCACACCTTCCAGCCACTGCGGGCGGGCCTGGGCGGGATTGCGCTGCCAGGCGGCACGCGCCTGGCGCTGCCATTCGGCGTCGTCGAAGGTCTGGCGAACGAGCGAGACGGCGCCCATCAGGGAGTTGGGGTATTCACGTCCCGGCAGGCGCTCCGTAAAGGAAACGAACTGGCCGAAGCTCGGCACGAGCAGGTTGTGGCTGAGTTCGCCATCGCCCAGGTTGGCGATCAGTCCCGTACCCTGAACGAGGCCACCGGTGGGAGCGAGTAGGGCGGTGGTGAAGCCCGCCTCTCGCAGGCCGCCGAGGCGATCGCCGGGCCATTCAGCGGCGGAAATCTGCCGGTCTGCCTGAATCAGAGGATGGCGACCCGCTGGCGTCCCGGCGTCTTCGCCACTGGCTTCGGATTCGGCAGCGGCGATCGAGAGATAGGCATCGATAAAGCCTGGATAGACCGTGATGGGCGGTTGTTCCGCATCACGCTCGAATTCATGGAGCCGCGCATCGGCCGGTGGCGTCACATCGGTTCCGATCTCGGTAATGATGCCGTCGCGAATGACGATGGTGGCGTTGTCGATGGATTGACCGGGACCGGTCACGACATTCACTCCGATCAGTGCATGCACACCTGGAGTGGCCTGGCGCAGATCATCAGCCCAGGCCGTGCTGCTGATCAGCAGCAGAACGAATAGCAGTCGCAAGTGGATTCTCCCTGAACGACGAAAAAAGCCTCAGAACATTAACCGAGCCGTGTGAGTGACCCATGGGCCAGAAGTCATGGCCTGGCGCCTGGGCCTCAGTCGTCGCTGCTGCTGTTCATCTCGGGTTGGGCGAAAAAATAGCCCTGGAACAGGCGGATACCGGCATCCTGCAGCCAGCGGAATTCGTCGGCCGTTTCGACGCCGCTGGCGACCGGCTCGATCTCCATGGTCTGGCAGAAGCGGATCAGGCCCAGGGCGATCGCTTGTGCATCCTGCTTCTCATGGATGCCTTCGACCAGTCGATGGTCCAGTTTGACCAGATGCGGTCGGAACTCGGTCAGGGGGCGAAGATCAGCATCGCGTTGGCCGAAATTGTCGACCAGGGTTCGGAAGCCCGCCTCATGCAAGGTCGCGCTGACCTGCGCCAGCGAGTCCGCACCGCCCTGGGCGTTCAGGTTGTTGAGCTCGAGCACGATGCGGCCCGTATCGATCTTGTGGCGATTGGCGAGGTGGCGAGTGACCTCGACCACGAGTTCGACGTTGGCTGCCTTGATGTCGGTGGCATTCAGGTGAAGGTTGCCGTCGATCTCGAATTCAGCAGCCGCCTCGATGGCGCGAATCCGACAGGCCTGGTCAAAATCGAAGCGGTCATCGTGGCTGATCCTGCTGATGACTTGAGACGCCGGCTCTTTCTTAATGCCGCGAACGAGGGCTTCGAAGCCCACGACCTCGAAGTTGGCCGCATCCATGATGGTCTGGAAAGCGAAGCTGATATCCGTCCCAACGAGCCGGTTGTAGTTCCGGATGTGCTCGTAGACATCAAAGCTGGCGGCGGTGGTGGCGACGTTGCCCATGCGGACTCCCCTCGGTCCTGGCGGAAGAATGTTCCTGTGGAACGCCGCCCATGGTAGCGCGAAGCCGCTTTTGATGAAAGTTGCCCCCGATTCGGGCGAATCGGGGGCGAGGTGGCTCTAGATCAGTTGTCCGTGGCGCGGCGACGGAACCAGATCGCGGCGACGAGGAAAGCGGCGGCGATTAGGAAGCCGATCCACATTTCCGGATCCAGCATGATGTTGCCGATGAGCTTTAGCAACATCGGC
>JBCDLQ010000388.1:0-3351 GCA_039414335.1 Pseudomonadota bacterium
GCTTGAGTGCTTCGACGTGGGATTCGAAAGCACTCTGTCCTTTCTTCGTCAGAGAAATCCAGGTACGAGGTCTACCGTTGTGCGGGCGCTTTCGCGTTTGGATATATTCCGCGTCTTCCAACGACTTCAGTTGTTTTGAAAGGACGGAATCACTGACGTCCAGTTCTCCCCTGATAAGTTTGAAATCCAGTTCGGCGCTCGTTGCCAGCATGGCACAGATCTTCAAACGATTCGGGGCGTGAATGACGGGGTCGAGGCCGTCCATCTCACTCGTCTCCAATCTGTACTTCACCGGTCGGATACTTCGCGAGCAACCAGAAGTACAGGACGCCAGCGGCTGATGAGCAAACATGAGGAGAGTAGGCAAACCCCAGCTCAGTGCGTAGGAAACGACTCCCCAAGACCAGCAAGGCAAAGACCACGCCAATACCAATATTGAGCTTCTCGGAACTGCCTGAGCGTGGGAAGAAGCGAATCTTGATGCCCTGCAGCCGGTAGGAATAAACGTACAGAGCAGTGGAGAGCAGAAAGGCAATGGCACCCATCCACATGGCCAGCGCCCACTGATTCTCGTGCTCAGTCATACCATACCCGAACAGAATGGCGGCGAAGCTCAAGCAGATCGCCAAGCGGATAAAAACCGACGGGATGTAGTCCGACAGCAGGGATTGCTGGCTGTCTCGAATCGAATCCAGGGCTTCCTTTGCCTGTGATGAAGACGGTGTTGATTCAGACATTTTCATGACTCACTTTCCAATGTGGAAACTTATTCTACCCAATTACTTTCCACCTTGGCAAGTCTTAATTTTCCGAAACGGAAAGTTTTATGATTCACTCCGCTGGATCAGCAGGCTTGGTCGCCCGGATCCTGGAGTCGCCAATGTGCGATTCTGGCGACAACTGGCATTCAACTAAGTTGTAGCCACCCTCGTTGCTCTGACATGCAAAAACTCCTCGGCCTCGTCGTACTGATTCCTTTACTGACCTTGCCCCTGGGTCTGTCTCCAACCGCCCCTACGAATGCACCTGAGGATTATCTGGCTTTTCCCGACGGTCCTAAGCTGCTGACCAACTTGCGGATCATCGATGGCTCCGGTTCACCTGCGTTGGAAGGCATGGATCTGTTGATCCGAGACGGTCGAATCGCCGCTGTGGGTGAGCAGCTGGAAGCGGAAGATGCGGTGGTGATCGACTATGCCGGTCATACGGCACTGCCAGGATTGATCCATATGCACGATCACATGGGCTACATGAGCTCGCCCTTCCGTGGCTACGACTTCATCCTGCTGGACCCGCATCCGTTTTCCATACCCAAGCTAGTGCTGGCTGCTGGCGTCACCACCGTGCGCACCGCCGGTACAGATGCCATCACGATCGACGTCGGTCTGAAGCGTGACATCGAACGTGGCTCCGCCGTCGGGCCCTATCTCATGCTGACTACGCCGGTTGCGGAGGGTGCCATGGCTGGATTGATTCCCAACCTGGTCAGCGAAGCGGACGGCAGGGAGTTCGTGCGAGCGCACCTGCCCTTCGGCGTTGAAGTGGTCAAGACCTATGCGGGCGTTCCTCCTGACGCCCTGCGCGGGGTGATTGCCGAGGCACATCACCATGGTCTGCACGTGGCCGGCCATCTGGGTTCGGGGACTTCCTGTGCCCAGGCCGCGATCATGGGCATCGACACGATCGAGCATTCATTCAATTCCTGCATAAGGGATGTACCCAGCCGGCGCTACATCGACAACTCGTTCCAGATGGAGAATGAGTTGGAGCGGGTCGATGCGCTGATTCAGACCCTTGTCGAGAATGAGGTCGTCATGGTCACGACACCCAGCGGTGGTCGACACGCTGACTTCTCGGAGGAATCTCTCTCGGTGCTCGCACCGCATATGCGTGAAGCCTTTGAGCGAATTGGTGTGGAGGACGGCAATCGATCGGAGAGTGGCAACCTGCTGTACCGGCTCACGCAGAAAGACGAGGCGCGCAAGCTGGAACAACGGTTTGTTGAAGCCGGTGGCCGGCTGCTGATTGGCGCTGACGCCATGTACCTACCCATTATTCCCGGCACGGCGAATCACGATGTCATGATCGAACTGGCCACCGTGTTCTCGCCGCTTGAAGTAATCCGCATGGCGACGAGTGACGCCGCTGATTTTCTGGGGTTGGACGGCTCACGAGGCCGAATCGCCGAAGGCCTCGAAGCCGACCTGCTGATCGTGAACGGTGCGCCCGATCAGGACATGCGCCAGATCAGAAACGTTGCCGTGGTCTTTCGCTCTGGTCGGGCCTACGACCCTTCACTCCTGCGGGCTGCAGCCCGCGGGCGCGTCGGTCTCGACTGATTGCGAAACGGCTTGCCAGGCACCATAATCTGGCCCGGCAGACCCTTTTCACACGTTAATGTGTTCCGCGACGCGAGCAAGCTTTCGCGATCAGGGCGAATCGAGCGGCTCGAATCGGTCACTGAAAATGGTCGGCACAACCACCGTGTCATTGACCGTCCACTCAAAGGTCTGCGTAGCCGCGGCATCGTCCGGGTCGAAGGCCAGAATGAGAACGATGTAGGTCTCGTCTCGGCCACTGTTGACCGATAGAGCGCCGCTGATCACACCGGTGGGCCCATCCATCGTCAGTCCCTCCGGCAGGTTGCCAGCCTCAAAGCGCAGCGTATCGCCATCGATATCGGAGAAATGCGTACTGACATCCAGGTTGACGCCGTCTTCCTCATTGTTGACCTGATCAGGAATTTCGCTATCGACCTGGGGCGGTGCGTTGGTCTCGACGATGTCCCAGGTGAAGCTTTGCGTGGCGAACAGACCAAAGGGGTCGGTCGCCGTAATCACCACGGGGTAGGAGCCAGAACTTTCGAAGCTCAGTTCGCCTTCGACTACCCCGCTGCCCGGCGTGATGTCCAGCCCCGGAGGGAGTCCAGTCGCCGAATAAACTAGGGCTTGCCCATCAGGATCGTTGAAGTTGGAGTTTGTGGACAGGGGGAAAATCATCACCCCCTCGTTATCGCTTTGGTCGCTAATCGTGCCAACGGCAACGGGCGGCTGATTGTTCGCACTCGGATCACAACCGACAGTGGTCACACCCGAAAGCCCTTCGGCCATGGCAACGACTCCACTGCGGGCGTTCACAGCTTCCCCGTCACCGGCCGTGTTGAATTGCTGGAGGAACTGTGGGTTGGTGGGGTCTGATACGTCATAGATCAACAGACCAGAGAAAACGCCGGCACTGATGTAGAGAAAGTCACCGTCGACACTGACGCCGGTGACCGAGGCGGGTGAAGTGCTGATATCAGCAACTTCCGTTAACACTCCCGCACCGTTGTTTTGCAGAATCCTGACGCCA
>JBCDLQ010000389.1:0-3347 GCA_039414335.1 Pseudomonadota bacterium
ACGGCGCATTGAATTCACGCCCTGATCGAGCAGTGAATCGATAATCGACCGATGGCGCTCCTCGAGATCAACGATCTGCAGTTCACCTGGCCGGGCCATGCGGATCCGGTCCTGATCATTGATTCGCTGCAGATTCAGGCTGGCGAAAAGCTGTTTCTTCGCGGCCCCAGCGGGTCGGGAAAGTCCAGCCTGTTGGCCCTGATCGGGGGGCTGATTCAACCGCAGTCTGGCGTTCTAACCTGCCTGAATGAAGCGCTGACCTCCTTGCGCGGTCCAAAGCGTGACCGGTTCCGGGCCGACCATCTGGGCGTAGTGTTCCAGCAGTTCAATCTGCTGCCGTGGCTGGATGTTCGAGCCAATGTCATGCTGCCCTGCAGGTTCGCCCGCCGCCGCGCCCAGCGCGCCGGCAATATCAATTCCGCGGCGGAAGCGCTGCTGCAAGCCATGGATCTGGAACCGGATCTGTGGTCGCGTCGCGCCGATGAGCTCAGCGTCGGTCAGCAACAGCGGGTGGCAGCAGCCCGTGCACTGATCGGCCAGCCTGAACTCGTGCTGGCTGACGAGCCTACCTCGGCCCTGGATTCGGATCGCCGAGACAGCTTCCTCGAGCTGCTGTTCGCTCAGTGCGAGCAGGCTGGCAGTGCCCTGCTGTTCGTCAGCCATGATCAGGAACTGGCCGGGCGCTTTGATCGTCAGCTCGATCTGGCCTCGATCAACCGCGCCGGTGTACGGGCATGACTCTCCCCAGCCTGGCCATCCGCTCTCTCTTGAATCGCCGCTTTGCGATCAGCCTGACGGTGCTGACCATCGCCCTGTCCATCGCGCTCCTGGTGCTGGTCGAACAACTGCGTTCAGAGGTACGCGAGGGCTTCTACCGCTCGGTCTCCGGCACCGATCTGATTGTCGGGGCACGCACTTCACCCGTTCAGCTGCTGCTGTATTCGGTCTTTGGCCTGGGCGAGCCCACCAACAACGTGTCCTGGGAAAGCTACACGGCGCTGGCCGATACGCAGGAAGTGGCTTGGGCAGTTCCGATTTCCTTGGGAGACAACCACGAGGGTTTCCGCGTTGTCGGCACGGAAGTCGACTTCTTCGAGCACTATCGCTACGCCGACCGACAACCCCTGACCCTGGCCGAGGGCGCTCGCTTCGAGGATCTGTTCGACGTGGTGCTGGGTCATCAGGTGGCCCGGAATCTCGGATATGTCCAGGGTGATCAGATCGTCCTGGCGCATGGCACGGCCAACGTCAGCCTGCAGCAGCACGACAATCTACCCTTCACCGTGTCGGGTATCCTCGCCCCAACGGGAACGCCGATCGATCAGCAGCTCTACATTTCCCTCGCTGCCCATGAAGCCATCCACATCGGTTGGCAAAACGGGATGCCGCGCCCCGGCGCCAACCTGAGCGATGAGCAGGCCCGCGCCATGGCGGAGCGGCTCACGCCTGACTCGGTCACGGCCATTCTGCTGGGTCTGACCACCCGGGCAGCCGTGTTCGGACTGCAACGCCGGGTCAACGAGTATCGACAGGAAGCCTTGAGCGCGGTGCTCCCCGGTATTGCCCTGCAGCAACTCTGGCGCATTACCGGGCTGGCTGAACAGATTTTGCGTGTGGTCGCCGGACTGGTGGTCCTTTCGGGATTGCTCGGCATGCTGACCGTGCTGCTCACTACCCTGAACGAGCGGCGTCGCGAAATGGCTATCCTTCGTGCCAACGGGGCCCGACCGCTACAGATCGCAGGCTTGCTGATCTTCGAAGCGGGATTGCTGGCCGCCCTGGGGATTGCCCTGGGTCTGGTTCTGGCCGTGATTGTTCAGGCCTTGGCTGCACCGTTCCTGTTGAGTACCGTTGGTGTGAATCTGACCGTGGGATGGCCATCGGTTCTGCTTTGGAAAATCCTCGGTGCGATCTGGCTGGCGGGGGTGATCGTGGGTGCGGTACCGGCCCTGCTGGCCTATCGCCGGACGCTGGCCGACGGCATGCAAGTGCGCATGTAGTCGATTTGCCTGCAGCGATCGTGCGAAACTGATGGGCTTAGTCGAGGTCACAGGACTTTCAATGAGCAATTCGCGGATCAACCTCATGTGCAAATCAGCCGTGCTGGCACCCTTCGTGCTGCTACTCGCCCTGGCCGGGTCATTGGCCGCCAATGAAACCCGGGTGCTGGAGTGGATCGAACTGATGCCGCCGGAAGAAGCCGATGCCTGGTTGAACGATTCGTCCATGATCAACCATTCCGGCTTCGATGCACCCGAGCCCTTCCAGTCCTTCCGAACGGTGCCCGAGCTGGACGGCGAGACCGTCCGCATTCCTGGCTTTGTGGTGCCGATCGAAACGGACGGAGAAGGCAATCTGCTCGAATTCTTCCTGGTGCCCTATTTCGGTGCCTGCATCCACGTGCCCCCACCGCCGGCAAACCAGCTGATCTATGGCCGTCTGGAAGAAGCCATTCCGATGGTCAATATCTGGGATGCCTTCTGGATGGAGGGCAAGCTGAATATCGAAGACATCTCGAACGAGACGGCCGCGTCGGCCTACACGATGGATGTGTCGACGCTGGAGCTTTACTGAGTCTTCCAAGGTTCGAGACCAAGAGCGCTCTCGCAAAGGCGCGAAGACGCCAAGGGCGCAAGGCACAACAGATTCAAATACTCGCAACAGAGCGAGTCTTTCCATTTAAAGAGGATGAACATGAACAAGTGGGTCGTGGTGTTGGGATTGGTGCTGATGCCGGTGTTGGCGTGGGCAGACAATCATGGTGATGACCGGCGTCTGTCGGTCGAGAAGCTCTGGCAGATGGATCGCGTCGGTTCGCCGGTGGTGTCTCCGGCCGGTGGGCACGTGGTGGTACCGGTCACCCACTGGGATGTGGAGAACGACTCGGCCAAAACGCGTCTGTGGTTGCTGTCGACGGACGGCGGCGTGCAGCGTGCCCTGACCTCGGCCGGTCAGTCCGCCTCCAGCCCGACCTTTTCCCCGGATGGCTCCACCCTGGCCTTTGTCAGCACCCGAGGTGATGACGAAGCGGGTCAGATCTATCTGCTGTCCATGGACGGCCCGGGTGAAGCGACGCGCCTGACCGAAGTACCGACCAGCGTGTCCAGCCTCAAGTGGGTGGGCGAGCACCTCTACTTCATCAGCTCGATCTGGCCCGACCAGAGCTGGGAAGAGATGACCGAGCAGATCCAGGCCGACAGGGACACGCACGTTTCAGCGATGCAGTGGAACGCCCTGCCTTACTCCAGCTGGGATCGCTATCTGGATGAAGACCGCCAGGCTCATCTCTATCGTGTTCCGGCGGCGGGCGGTGACGTGCAGCCTTTAACGACCGAATGGGACGTTCA